>JBJKQF010000298.1:0-4073 GCA_046705545.1 Terriglobia bacterium | reverse complement strand
CCGGAAGTCCACCTCCACGGAGTCAAACTGAAAGACTTCCTCTTGCGGTTCACGAGGGGCTGACACTCGGCGCAGCAGCGCCTCTAGCCGCGCCAGCAACTCGGAAGGTTCGAAGGGTTTTGCCAGGTAATCGTCGGCGCCCACCTTGAGACCCGAGACCTTGTCTTGCACCTGCCCGCGCGCGGTCAGCATAATGATCGGAGTGTTGATCCCCCGCCGGCGCAAGGTGCGGCAGACCTCGAACCCGTCCTTACCGGGCAGCATCACATCCAGCACAATCAGGTTGAAGCTCCCCCGGCTGGCAAGCTCAATCGCCTCCCGGCCGTCCCCGGCGCTTTCCACCTGGTAACCCTCGTTTGCCAGCAGGTCGGTGAGGGTCAGCACCAGGCTCCGTTCATCTTCCACCAGCAGAAGCCTGGGAGGAAGGGAAGCCCTTCGCTTGGCGATTTGTGTTTTTGGCCGTGAACCCATCATTTGCTCCGAATCCTGGTTCTTGATTTCGTGACCCTTGCGCTCCTGGTCTTGCCGCCCCGGCGGCGCGCCTTTTTAAGCCGTTCACAGTTCACATTTGAAGTCCCGCTCAGACCGCTTCGCTTTCAACCGCCGGAAGGCCGGGCAGGTGAAGCGTAAACTCGCTGCCCTTTCCCTCGGAACTCTTCACGCTCACCCGCCCGCCGTGCGCTTCCACGTGGCGCTTCAGAATGCTGAGCCCCAGGCCAGCCCCCGGAACCGGCGAGGCCAGCACTTTTTTGCCGCGATAGAAAGGGTCAAAAAGGTGCGGCAAATCGCTCGCAGCGATGCCGGGCCCGCGGTCCTGCACGGAAATCTGAACCTCGGTGCCGTCTCCGTTGCGCACGGCCTGGGCGCTGACGCAAACCCATTTCCCTCCGTCGGCGTACTTCATAGCGTTGCCCAGTAGGTTTTTCACAGCGCTCTCCAGCGACGCAGCGTCGGCCAGCACCAGCGGAAGATCAGGCGCGATTCTTTTCTCCACTTGCCAGCCCGCGGAGCGGAAGGCCGGGCCGTAATCGTCCAGCGCGCGCTCGACAATTTCCGGAATCGCCGTGGGAACCAGTTCGTAATGCCTTTCGCCGGATTGAATGCCCGCGTAGCTGAGCACTTGGTCCACCATGTCGGTCAGACGCCGCGCTTCTTGTTGCACCATGCCGCCGTATTCCTGGATGCGGTTCGGCTTTCGCACCACGCCGCTTGCTAGGTTAAAGCCCGCAGAGTAAATCGCCGCCAGCGGCGTCCGCAGTTCGTGTGAGACTCCGGCCACAAATTCCATCTCCCGCCGCGCAAGCTCGCGCGCGGGGCGAGTGGCAAACACCAGCGCAGCCATGCTGCTGGCCAGCAGGAAGAGAACTCCAAATCCCATGGCCAGGTTGCGGCGTCGGGCGCGGGCTACTAGGGCGTCAATCGAACCCGCCTGGCTCTTGGCGACGAGCGTCCAGGCGCTCTTTTCAAACCCCGGCCGTCCTGGGAAATCGTCCGGCGAAAAGTCCGGAGGCGGAAACGGCGGCCCGGGCCCCTCCTCCATGCCGAAGTAGAGACGGTCCGGCGGCGGGTGCTGGTCCGGGCCCTGTCTCAGCATGTGGAGGAATCGAGCCCGGAACTCCCCACGGGAGTTGAACAGCGTGAGCTCGGCATCGGGCGAGGAGAACTGCGCCGCGGTCAATCCCGGAGCGGAACTGAAAACAACCTTCGGCGGCTCCCCGGTCATGACCGCCACTTGATAGTTGGCAAGCCCGGCGCCGCTAAAAGTTCTTTGCAGCAAATTCGGCAGCAATTGCTTTTGGAAATAGTGAAGGTCGAGTCCCAGCAGGCACCAGCCGACGAATCGCCCTCCCACTCGGCGGTACCTCATCATGAAATGGTAGGAGGGTTTGCCTCCGGCCTGCGGCGGAGCGGGTCCCGTCCCCTCGCGTTGCATAAAGACCCTCGGGCCGCCCGGCCCGGGTTCCGCGGTTATGAGTTGATCGGGCGGGCCAAAATCGTGCCCTCCGGACTCCACCAGCGGGATCACTACCACCGGGCGGTTTCCTTCAACCGCGAAATGAACTCCATTCGACACAAAGGTGACTGCAACAGGCCGGTTCCTGTTGGTGGAGACCCACTTCATGCGCTCGCGGAAACCCTCCAACGACTCCGGCCAGGGCTGGGGCTTGAACTTGCCGCTCTTGGAGTCCAGAGTGCGAAGCTGCGGTTTGCCTTCCTGCACGGTGGCCAGGCTGAGCGTCGCCACCAGCGGCCCGTTGGGATCGCTCGACCGCCACTGCGAATAAAACTCTGCCAGATAGTTGTCGAGCGCGGTCGCGCTGCCACGGCGCGGAATGGGGCGGAACGTCGAGCGGATTTCCAGCAGAGTGCCGACCAGGTCGCCCCGAAAGCTGCGCATCGCTGACTGCAGGAATTCGGTCTGCTGCTCGCGGTCCGCCACGCTCACGCGGTTGATCCAGCGGTAGAGGAAGGTGCCCGCCAGCAGCAACCCCACGCCAAACACCGCCATGATCAGCAGCGGAAAGGTCGATTTGGGCCGCTTCCATTGCATGTTTGAAATTATATACCCCCGCCCACCAAGCCGAACGCCCCTCGCGCCAGTCCCGCCGCGAGTTTACAAGGAATTTACACGTCCCGCCGGGGCTGCGCAAGGCGCCGCGCGGCCGGTCTCCGCGGAGTTTGCCGCGCACCACCCCAGTACCTCGGAACTATTGGTGCATGGCGATTCGAGCGGTACGGTGGTCGTGAGGACGGGACCGCAGTTCTGCTCGGCCAAGCCCGCTGCAAAGGGGTCACGCGCTGCGGACGTTCGCTAATTCTAGAGAGAAATGCGAGGTGAATATGAATCGATTCTGGAAAAATTTGTGGCGTAAAACGGAGGGCCAGGGCTTGTCGGAATACGCTTTGCTTTTGGCTCTGATCAGTCTGATTGGGACCGTGGCGGTTGCGAGCTTCGGCTTAAGTCTGCACAAATCCTTTGTGAACGAGGCCGCCGAGGTGACCAGCGTCTCAACACCCAGCTTAGGCAGCGGAAGCACTTCAGGCTCCGCCAGTGGTTCATCCAGCGGCACAAGCTCGACCAGCGGCACCAGTTCAAGCGGCAGCTCTACATCCGGCAGCAGCGGACCGGGCACCAGCTCGGGACACAGTTCGAGTCACGGGCACGGCCGCAAGTAGCTACATCACGCGCGCTTTGCCGCCCGGCGGCCCTTCCGCGCGCAGTCAATTTAGCTGGTCAGAAACGGAAATCGCGGTTAGAGTAGCGGAAGGGGTTCCCGTACAAACGAGGAGGCGAGCCATGCCCTTGAGCACGGACGAGAAACTGCTGGCCCTCAGCCGCGATGTGATCGCCGGTTTTGACAAGGCGAACGGCGGCGTTCATGCGGGGTTCCGGCCCGCGCACGCCAAGGGTATCCTGCAGCGGGGCGCCTTTACGCCCGCGCCGGAAGCCGCCTTGCTGACGCGCGCGCCGCACCTCCAGCGCAGCTCCACGCCGGTGAGCATGCGCTTCTCGGACTTTGCGGGGATTCCCGCGGTTCCGGACAACGATCCGCAGGGGGCCAGCCCGCGCGGCTGCGCGATTCGCTTCCACTTGGCCGAGCACGTGCACACGGACATCGTGGCGCATTCGGTAGACAACTTCCCCACGCGTACGGTGGAAGAGTTTCTGGAATTTCTCAACGCGCTCCTCGCCACCGATCCCGCCGCGCCGCATCCCAACTCCTTCGAGCAGTATCTGGGCGCGCATCCCGCCGCATTGAAGTTTGTGCAGACGCCCAAGCCCATCCCCAGCAGCTTTGCCAGGGAGTCGTTTTTCGCGGTCTCGGCGTTCAAGTTCAGCAACTCGGAGGGCGACGTCCGCTACGGGCGCTATCGCATCCTGCCGGCGGCTGGCAACGACTATCTGGATGACGCCGCGGCCGCCGCGCAGAGTTCCGACTTCCTTTTTGACGAGATCAAAGCGCGGGTGGCCAAGGAGCCGGTGCGCTTCCGGATCGCCGTGCAGATGGCCGCCGCCGGCGACGCGACGGATGACGCCACGGTCCGCTGGCCGGAGAATCGTCCACAGGCCG
>JBJKQF010000297.1:0-20626 GCA_046705545.1 Terriglobia bacterium | reverse complement strand
GCTTTTCATACTCCCGGCACAAGTCTTCCAGCTTCTTCTCGATTTGTTCCGCGTCGGCGCGCTGCTCTTCCAGGAGAACGGAGCAGTTTCTTCCACGATAGAGAGGCGTGAGCGCCTGCAGGAGATGGTCCCGATTGATGACCGAGTGGTGATAGGAGGCGGCGAATTCGTAAATCGTCTTCACCCACAGCTCTTCCGGAAAACGGAAAGTCTTTTCGTCGCCATGCGAAATCGTTTGGATATCCTTCAAGGTTTCCGGCGAAAGGATCGACTCCAGAAGGGAGCCGAGTTGATCAACGCCGGTCTTAAACATCAAAAACAGTCTCTTCTTGTTCAGCCTCCGGGGTTCCAGCCCGGAACTGTACTCAAACCCAAAAACCGGGGTCGGCTCGGATTCGCCCCGGGGAAGCCAATAGGATTCCTGCATTTCCATGCAGCGGAAGAGCCCTCCGACAACGCTCTGGATGGCTCCTACGATATCCTGCGAGGAGCTCTTTGCCGCGTGCAATTTGGGCCCCAGGAAAGACTGGCACAGCTTGAATCCACCCACCGCAGCACTGGTGGTCATCCACACTTCCAGCCCCGCGTGGACCATTTCTCCATGCCAGATGTCCTGCTCCAAGTAGTGGCAGGCGAGCGTGCCAGAAAAAGCAAACTCGCCGCCGACGGGCTCCCGAATGCGCACTCCGTACAAGGCCCGGATCATCGGCGCGACGATATTCTTGATCAGCAAGCCGTCGGATTTGTGCCGATGGTATATCGGCGTTACGAGATCGAATTTCTCCCGGTAAACCGGCCGGACCAATCCTTCAATCCACTCGGGTGTGATGCTTTCGAGGTCCGGGGAGATAATGGCGCAGGCCTTGGCGCGCAGCAAGTCGGCAGCCGCCAGAACGATGCGTAGGGCGCTGCCGTTTCCATCGAGTGCGCGGTAGGGCTCCGTGATCCGGTGCGTGGTGCGGAGCGGGCTCGTTGAGAGCAGGGTGCGGAAATCCCGAATCGAGGCGTTCTTGACGACTTCGGGAGTGCCGTCGTTTGATCCGCCGTCGGGGTTAATCAGGGCGGTACGCTCGCGGGGAAAATATTTCACCAGCCCCACCTGCACCGCGTTCAGCACCTGCTCAATCGTGCCGCGGTTGTTGAGCGTGGGAACGCCCACAAGAATGTCGACCTCACCCACCGCCGTGAGCTGGCGCACAAACCCATCTGAGAGGAAATTTTCCTCCGCCAACTTTGCTCCTCCAGATATCTTTCCGGCAGCGCGGTACCTTGCTTTAGGGTCCTACAAGCGGCGCAGCCGGAACCAGTAAAACTGATACGGACCCAAAGTTAAAAGGTAAGGTAAGTTGCCGATGCGGGGAAAGGGATTTCCACCAAACATTTCGATGGGGATGAATCCTTGCCAGGGGCGCAGATCAAGTTCCGCCGCCTGGGCGGAATTCGAAAGGTTGTTCACGACCAAGATCCTGGTCGTGCCCTGTTCCCGTACGTAGGCCAGCACCCGGTGGTTTTCAGGATTTAAGAATTCAATGGTTCCCCGCCCAAAGACGGAACTCGATTTCCGCAAGCTGACCATCCGCCGCATCCACGAAAGAAGGGAATGCTCGGAGCGCTGCTGCGATAGAACGTTAACCGCCTGGTAGCCATAGACGGGATTCGAAATCAGCGGGGAATAGAGCAGCTCGGGATCGCAGACGGAAAATCCGCCGTTCCAGCCTCCGTTCCATTGCATGGGAGTCCGGACACCGGCGCGGTCGCCAAGGTAGATGTTGTCCCCCATGCCGATCTCATCGCCGTAGTAAATGATCGGGGTTCCCGGCAGGGACATCAGCATGCCGGTCATCAGTTCAACGCGCCGGCGGTCATTCTCAAGCAGCGGCGCAAGGCGCCGACGGATTCCGATATTGAGCTTGGCGATTCTTTCCCGGGCGTATTCGTCGTACATATAGTCCCGCTCTTCGTCGGTGACCATCTCGAGCGTCAGCTCGTCATGGTTGCGCAGGAAAATGCCCCACTGGCAAACCTCCGGAATGGGCGGAGTCTTTTCAAGAATTTCAATGATGGGCTTGCGGTCTTCAAGCTTGATGCCCATAAACATTCTGGGCATCAAGGGAAAATGAAACGCCATGTGAAACTCGTTGCCGTCCGCAAAATAAGGGGCAAGATCCGCGGGCCACTGGTTGGCTTCGGCAAGCAGCAGGCGGTTGGGGAAATTTTCGTCGACCCTCCGCCGCAAGTCCTGGAGCACCTCGTGCGTCTCCGGGAGGTTTTCACAGGAGGTTCCTTCCCGCTCCACCAGATAGGGCACGGCGTCCAACCGGAAGCCATCCACTCCCATCTGCAGCCAGAACTTCATGACGTTCCAAATTTCTTCGCGAACCTCCGGATTGTCGAAATTCAAATCGGGCTGGTGGCTGAAGAAGCGGTGCCAGTAATAGGACTTGGAAACCGGATCCCAAGCCCAATTGGACATCTCTGTGTCCACAAAGATGACGCGCACGTTGCGGTAGCGGTCGTCCGTTTCGCTCCATACGTAGTAATTGCGGCGGGGATTGTCGGGAGAGCTGCGCGCTTCCTGGAACCAGGGGTGCTGATCGGAGGTGTGGTTGAGCACCAGCTCGGTGATGATCCGGATGTCGCGCCGGTGAGCCTCCTCCAAGAAATACTGAAAGTCTTCGAGGTTTCCGTAACTCGGATGCACGCTCAGGTAATCCGAGATGTCGTAGCCGTCGTCTTTCAAAGGGGAAGGATAGAAGGGAAGCAGCCAGATCGCCGTGGCCCCCAGGTCGCGGATGTGATCGAGCTTCTGCATGAGGCCGCGAAAATCCCCGATGCCGTCGCCGTTGCTGTCGTGATAGGCGCGCACGTGAAGTTGGTAGATGATCGCGTCCTTGTACCAGGTTTGTGCAGCATCAAGGGAAGGAGCTGGCATTGGAAACTCCGGCCTCATCAGCGTTGCTGGCGTGTTTTGGGCGCCCGATGGGTGTTTGCGCCACGCGGGAAACGGCAGCCGCTTCGTTGGGAGGCGTTCCCCGGCAGCATGGCTGTAACCTTAATTTTAACCGATTCTGGAGCCCACGGTCATGCACTTCGTCGCCGTGGCCCAGTGTACTGGAGCTCGCAACCGCGTTGCAAGGAGGAGCCTTGTGGCGATTCCTGACGTGCCATTCCGCCGCGAACGGGTTTATTCTTAAAGATGAGGGCTAAAAATCGAGGGCCCGTTTTGGGGAGGAACACGCATGAAGACCGCCAAGGTGGTCGTCTTTATTCTTTCATCTCTTGTCGCCCTGCCGTTTGCTTTCAGCCAAGTCACGCACGGGAAGTCGCCTGACTTGCCCCCCGCATTCACCAAACCCATCGAGGCCAATCCGCCCAGAGTGAATCCGGTGGCGGACTTTCGGCCACGCCCTTTGAGGGGGTTTCGGGTGTCGCTTTTTGCCAAGGGCTTCCGGGAGCCCCGCTATCTGGCGGTGGCGCCAGATGGTGACGTCTTTGTCACCGATTCCTCCGCCGGAGAATTGATCGTCTTGCACGACCCCGGACACGGAGCCGCCTCGAATGGAAGAACTGTTTTTGCTCGCGGCCTGAATCAACCCTTCGGAATTGCCTTTCACAAAAACTATGTTTACGTCGCCGACACCGATGAGTTGCTGCGGTTCGCCTACGATCCGAAAACTTCCCGGCGCGTAGGTAAGCGTGAACATATCCAGGATCTTCCCTCCGGTGGAGGCCACTGGACGCGAACCGTAGTCTTCTCGCGGAGCGGTGACAAGATGTACATTGCCGCCGGGTCCTCCTGCAACGTCTGTGTGGAGGCGGACTCCCGGCGCGCGGCGATCACGGTCGCTGATCCAGATGGCACCAACGCGTCCATTTACGCCAGCGGATTGCGCAATGCCGTCGGCTTGGCGATCAATCCCCAAACCGGAGAATTGTGGGCCGACGTCAACGAGCGCGACATGATGGGGGACAATCTGCCTCCAGACTATTTCACCCACGTTACCGCCGGAGGCTTTTACGGTTGGCCTTATAGCTACATCGGCCAGCACATCGATCCGCGGATCAAGCATTCGCGCCCTCACTTGGTGGCGAAAGCGATTGTTCCGGACGTTCTGCTCGGAGGCCACGTGGCCCCTCTGGAATGCGTTTTCTACTCCGGCCGCCAGTTTCCCGCATCGTACCGCCACGGCGTTTTCATCGCGGAGCACGGCTCCTGGAACCGCAGCATCCGTTCCGGTTATCAAGTGGCCTTCATTCCCTTTCGCGCCGGTCAACCGAGCGGCAACCCTATTGCCTTCTTGACCGGATTTGATCCTCACCCGCGCTCGAAGGTGGTGAACGGCCGGCCCGTGGGAGTTGCCGTAGCCCATGACGGGTCGCTGCTGGTCTCCGACGACGGCGGGGGTGTCATCTGGCGGGTCTCGAAAAATCCGTGATTGCCCTCATCTGCCGAAGATCGCCTATCCTGTATCCCTCGAGCTTCCTTACGATGCAGGCTCGCACGAATGCCTAAAGAAGAGTGGTACCCATGAATTTTTCTAGAGATGACCTTCTTGCCTTTCGGCCTCAGCGCACCTTTTTTGTGGGAATCGATTCGGACGGCTGTGTCTTCGACTCCATGGAGATCAAGCACAAGGAATGCTTTATTCCCAACATCATCAAATACTGGAAGCTCCAGGCCATTTCCAAGTACGCGCGCGCCGTGGCGGAGTTTGTGAATCTCTATTCGAAATGGCGGGGTAGCAATCGTTTTCCGGCTCTCACGAAGACCTTTGAGTTGCTGCGCGACTGGCCGGAGCCGATGCGCCGCGGAGTGAACATTCCCGAAGTGCCAACCTTGCAGGCCTGGATCGGTTCCGGACAGCCGCTGGGCAATCCGGCCCTGGAAGCTGAGGTGGAAAAGACGCGGGATCCCGTTCTGAAGCTTGCGCTGGAATGGAGCCAGGCGGTGAACCGCTCGATTGCGGACATCGTTCAGGGAGTTCCGCCCTTTCCCTCCTTCCGCAAGTGCGCGGAAAAGCTCTCCGCCAAGGCCGATATCATTTGCGTTTCCGCAACGCCGTGCGAGGCGCTCGAGCGGGAATGGCGCGAGCACGACATCGCCAAGTATGCGGCGGTGATCGCCGGACAGGAGATGGGCAGCAAGAAGGAGCATCTCAAATTGACCGCGGCGGGAAAGTACGGCCAGGACGCGGTTTTGATGGTTGGAGACGCGCCCGGGGACCTTGCCGCTGCCCGCGCGAACGGCGCGTTTTTCTACCCCATCAATCCCGGTCACGAGGAGGAGTCCTGGCAGAGGCTTTACCAGGAAGGGATCGGGCGCTTTTTTGGCGGGACGTATGCGGGAGAATACGAAAATTCCCTGATTGCGGAGTTCCAAAAACTGCTGCCGGAAAAGCCTCCCTGGAAGTCCTAACCGCTGGCGGAGGAGTGTTTCGTATCCACAGTTCTGCGGCGTGACCGGAGAAAGGCCGATTGCGCAGATAGAAACTCCTGCACCTGCTCCAGGGTGAGCAAACCCACCAGCCGCCCTTCATTCTTGACCGGAATCGAACGGCACTTGCCTTCGCGGAAAAGCTCCAGGGCTTGCTTCAAACTCTGCTGTGAATCTGCCACGGGGACGTCGCGGCGCATCGCGTCGCGCGCCCGCGCTCCGGCGCCCTCCTTGGCCAGCGCCTGAGCCAAGGCTTCGCGGTTGGCAACACCCAGAACGTGGTCGCCGAAGACAACAGGAAAATCCTCCTGCCCGCCGGCTTGGAAAAGATCAGCCACCGGTCCCAGCGGCTCGTCGGGAGTCAGCGTGTGGAATTCCGTCATCATCACGCGGTGGACTGGAACGCCCCCCACGGCAGCGTGCACTGGAGGGATGGCGGCCTCCTGTTGGGCTCCCGCCCACACAAACACCCCGATAAAGATCAGGAATGGGTTTGTTTTCAAGCCAACGACGAAGAAGATTACAGCAACGACCTGGCCGATTCGAGCGGCGGTGCGGGTAGCGCGCGTGAACTCCATCCGGCTCGCCAGCAGGGCGCGCAGCACCCGGCCTCCGTCCATGGGAAAGGCGGGGATCATATTGAAGGCCACCAGCATGGCGTTGACGATCATCAGACTCTTGAAAAAGCCCCCGCTGTACCAGGCGAACTGCCCAAAATCCAACCCGGATCCCGTCAAGATCAGCGCCACGAAGATCGCGCCGGCGATCGCCACGTTAACCGCCGGGCCCGCCAGCGCCACCCAAAGTTCATCGACGGGGTTTTCCGGCATGCGCTCCAGGCGTGCCAGACCGCCGATGGGCAACAGCGTAATGTCCAGCGTCTCAACTCCAAAGCGGCGCGCGGTCAGCGCATGCCCAAACTCGTGAAGCGTGATGCACCCAAAGACCGCCAGAACAAAAAGCGCACTGTAGATCGTTGTTTCCAGGCTGCCCCCCTGGGTCCAATTCGCATAAATGACGTAGAGGATCAGCAGCCAGAAAGTCGCATGGATGTATACCCCGATCCCTGCGATTTTCCCGATTTTTAATGACCATCTCACGTTCGGCTATACCTAAGGCAGGAAAGGAACCGGATGACGCCTGCATCCACCCCCTCGCTTACGTTACCATTGGAAGGCGGTTGCAAGCAACGCAAGCTCGTGATGAACGTGCGAATGAGCGAGGCGCTCCCTGGACATTTTGCTGCAGCAAGCGTATTCTCATATTCTTCTGTGAACGAAGGACAGGCAACCGGAACCTCCTTCCCAGAGACACCTATGGCAACTCAACCACTGAATCTTCATCTTGCTGAACGTATGGACCGCTTGGGGACCGAGAGCGCGTTTGAAGTGCTGGTACGCGCGCGCGAACTGGAAGCCCGCGGCAAGGAAATCATCCATTTGGAAATCGGCGAGCCGGATTTTCCCACCGCGCCGAACATCGTGGAGGCTGGCAAGCGGGCTTTGGATGAAGGCTGGACGCATTACGGTCCGTCCGCCGGCCTGCCCGAACTTCGTCAGGCGGTGGCGGAAGACGCCGGCCGCCGGCGCGGCATCTCCATCGATCCTTCCCAAGTGGTGATCACGCCCGGCGGCAAGCCGATCATGTTTTTCGCCATGCTGGCGCTGGTGGAGCCCGGAGACGAGGTGCTCTGTCCCAATCCCGGCTTCCCGATTTACGCTTCTATGATCAACTTTGCCGGCGCCAAGGTGGTGCCCTACGCGCTGGTTGAAGAAAGCGGATTTGATATCGACGTGGATGAGGTTCTCAGCAAGATGACCAGCCGGACCAGGTTGGTGATTTTGAATTCTCCTCAAAATCCCACAGGCGGGATCATCAGCCGGTCAAAAACCGCGGCCCTGGCGGAAGCTTTGAGGACGAAGGATGTGATGATCCTCTCGGACGAAATTTACAGCCGCCTGATTTACGAGGGTGATCACATAAGTCTCGCTTCTTTCCCGGGTTTAGAGGATAAAATCATCCTTCTGGACGGCTTTTCCAAAACTTATGCGATGACCGGCTGGCGGCTTGGTTACGGAGTGATGCGCCCGGACCTGGCGCAGCACGTGGGGCGCATGATGACGAACTCGAGTTCCTGCACGGCCAGCTTTACGCAGATTGCGGGGGTCGAAGCGCTGCGCGGAGACCAGAGTTCCGTGGACGCGATGCTTGAAGAATTCCGGCGCCGTCGCGAGGTGATTGTAGATGGCCTGAACCGCATTCCGGGCTTTCATTGCCCGCGGCCCCTCGGCGCTTTCTATGCATTTCCCAATATTCGGGAGACGGGACATCCTTCCGGGAAGCTGGCGGACGCACTCTTGAATGAAGCGGGCGTGGCCTGCCTGTCCGGCACGGCGTTCGGCGAGTGGGGCGAAGGATACCTGCGATTTTCCTTTGCCAACTCTGTGGAGAACCTCCGGAAGGCGCTTGACCGCATCGAAAATTGGATCAAGAAAGGCTGATGGACTCCCATGACGAACCCCCAAAAGGCTTTTCGCATTTTTGCCACCTGCGACATTGGCGGTGACGCTCTGGACCTTCTGCGTAAACGCGGCTATCAGTTGGAGGTGTACAACCAGCTTGAGCCTCCGCCCAAGAGCCTGATTATTGAAAAAGTTCATTCCGGCATCGACGGACTGATCACCACCCTGCGCGACCCCATCGATGCGGAAGTCTTTGAGGCGGGAAAGGGAACCCTCAAAGTGGTGGCGCAGGACGCCGTGGGCTTCGATAACATCAACCGCGCCGATGCCAACCGTTACAAGATTCCCTTTACGAACACCGCGGAAGTTTTGACGGAAGCCACGGCGGAGTTTGCGCTTTTGATGTTGGGCGCGGTGGCGCGCCGGCTCTATCCCAGCGAGCGGCTGGTGCGCGAGAACCGCTGGGGCGCCTGGCACCCTTACCTTCCATTTCTGGGCGATGAAGTCACCGGCAAGACGGTGGCGGTGATCGGCCTGGGCCGCATCGGACAAGCCTTCATCAAGAAAGCTCTCGGGTTCGACGTAAATTTCCTCTGCTTTGACGCGGGGTTTGTTCCCTCGGATTTTCTGGAGGCGGCGCAGGAAGAAATGGATTTCCGCAGCCAGCACGGCTTCTCCCCGGAATCCCGGACGATTCGCGTAGTCAGCTTGGAGGAGGCGCTCGGCGGGGCGGACTTTGTCAGCCTTCACGTGCCGCTGGTGCGGGAGGGGAACTCGCCCACCTATCATCTGATCAACGACCAAACGCTGCGGCTGATGAAACGCACGGCCTTCCTTGTGAATACTTCCCGCGGTCCTGTGGTGGACGAGGCGGCGCTGGCGCGCGCTTTGAAACAGGGAGTGATCGCCGGCGCGGCGCTGGATGTTTTTGAGAAAGAACCACTGCCCGAAGACTCTCCGCTGCGCGACCCGGAGCTTGCTGACCGCTTGCGCCTCTTCCACCATTTTGCGAGCGCCGGCCGCATTACCCGCCTGTCCACCAATCCCAAGCTGGGTATGGCCGGTCGATGTGTCCAGGCGCTGATCGATGTCTTGGAAAGCGATGGCAAGATTGCAGATTTGCCTTACGTGGTGAACAAGGAAGCGTTCGCGTAGAGGCCGTTTTCGGCTAGCCGGACGGCGCCGGGATGGTGCTTTGCGGAGTGCGGTGGCGGTCAATCCAGTACCCCCAGGGAACCATCAGCCAGCCGAGAAATCCAGCCATTTCCACTGCGCCTACGCTGGGCGGGGATGGCCCCAGAAGGCCCATCAGGTAGAGAAAGACCATGAGGCCTACAAAAGCTCGGAAAGAGTAATCGCCGATTTTGTCGCGCGGACGCGTGAACCTGCTGTAGAGAACCACCGCCGCCACAAACATGCTCCCCTCGACGAGCACCGTCCAGAAAACCGAATTCCACAGTCCCAACCCCACAAAGATGTCTCCTCGCGGATAAAGCGGCAGGTCGGGCCGGTGGCTCAGAACATCCAGCAGCCAGTGGCTCATCACGCACAGCCCCACCCAGAGGGCTCCCCGTCGGCTCTTGCGCAGAACCAGGTAAACCCCCGCCAGCAGCAGGGCCCAACCGCAGTCCGCCAGCAGGCTGTGGGATAAGGGATAGTGGGTGAAATCCAGGGGAGTCACCGCTGTGTTGCCCGGATCAATCTGCACCTTTTCCCAGCCCAGGGCCAGGAAAAGCGGCCAGATGATGTCCGGCCACTCAGCGGCCAGCAGCAACGTTCCCAGTGAGGTCTTGGGCGAAGCTTTTTTGGCGCCCAGAGCGACGGCGATGTGGCCTATAAACATATTTCAAAGTTTAAGGCATTGCGGGAAAGCTTGGCGAGTGCCACAAGTTCAGAGCTCCCACGTACGCGAGGCAAACCACCAGGCACAACCAAAAGGCTCCGGCCCACAAAGGCCGCCGGGCTTCTTTCCTCCAGGCTTGCAGGCTTGCGACAAAAAGGAAAATCGCCGCCAGCCGCGCGAAGCCGTCCAGAGGGGTGGTCCCCGGGCTATAGTTCCTCAAGCCCAGGTATGCAAACAACGCCCGAAAATCACTGATCAATCCGCCGGTCACAAAGTCCAACAGGAGCCAGAGAGGCGGCACGATCGTTCCCAACATGTAGGAGATGCGATTCTCGCCGCAGAAAACCATCACCCCGATGGCGATGAACATCGACGCCTTGGCCAGCTCAAAAAAGAACAACCGCGGCAGAGCAAAAGCCTCCGCCACCATGAACGTCGCGGTCAGAAACGCGGCCAGAAAAACCCAGCGGTTAGAGATGGTGCCTCTCCTCTTCCACCTGTTGAGTCCTTTCCCCTTGTTTTCTTTCCGACGTGCACCCTCCAAAGAGTACGACTTTCACTGTGTGGTGACAAGCATCCTTCCGGTGCGTCCTTGGACGTTCCGGGTTCCCACAATAACTGAAAGAGAGGACGGCTATAATAGAAGGATTAACCAGGAGGAATGATGAGCGGCATTCTTGAACCTCGAACGGAAAAATACTTGGAGTCGCTTCTCCCCGCGCGGGACGCAGTGCTGCGGCAGATGGAGCGCTATGCGGCAAAGCACAAGGTTCCCATCGTCGGGCCGGCGTGCGGGCGCGTGCTCCACCAATTGGCGCTGGCAAGCCGCGCCCATCGAGTGTTTGAGATGGGCTCGGCCATCGGCTATTCCACGCTTTGGCTGGCGCGCGCCGTGGGACCGCGCGGCAAGGTGTTTTACACGGACAGCGATCCAAAGAATCTGGCGCGCGCACGGGCCTATCTGCGGCGTGCGGGCGTCGCGGGGCGCGTGGAATTTCTGTTGGGCGATGCACTGGAATCGCTGCGCTCGACGCGTGGGACGTTCGATCTGATCTTTAACGATGTTTCGAAAATCCAGTACCCGGAAGTTCTTCGCCTGGCGGTTCCCAGGCTGCGGCCCGGAGGATTGTTGATCACCGACAACGTTTTGTGGTCGGGACGCGCCGCGCGGCCCGCCGCCCCGGCTGACAAAGCCACCCGCGCCATTCAGAAATTCAACCGCCTCATCTACCGCTCGCCTCAACTGGTGACGACCATCATTCCCCTGCGCGACGGTTTAGCCGTCTGCTACAAGAAGTCGGGACGTTGACGGTCCCTCGCCAGACTTTTCATTTCGAGTCTCCGGCTGGGGTAGCGTGCTAATTCATCAGCGCGCGGATGCGATGCAGCACACGAAGAATTTCCTGTCGTTCTGAGTCGTTGCTGGGAGCAAGTTCCAGGTAGGTTTTCAGGTCGGAGAGGGCGTCCGAGTAACGCGCCATGGCAAAGTAAACCATGCCACGGTCGCGCAAGTCAGGAAGGCTCTTTTCATCGATGGTGAGCGCCAGCTCAATCATGGTGAGAACTTTGGGATAGATCCCCCGCCGGAAATACGATCCCTTCAAATTATTGAGCATACGGGCCAGAATCTGCTTGTTGGTTGAGGCTAGCAGGAATTCCCCCTTGAGCTCCGTGCCCTCGCCAAAGTGGGTCTTGAGCAGTTCCACGCAATCCGCGGGCGTGAGGATGGCGCCCTGATGAAAAGGATCGATCAGAATCTCCCGGTCCTCCGCCACGTACTTCACCAGAAAGTGAGCGGGAAATCCAACCCCCACAAGGGGCAGGCGCCGCCGCCGTGCCACTTCCGTATAAACCAGGGACAGCGTGATAGGGATTCCCTTCTTACGCTCGAGCACGTCGTTCAAGAAGCTGTTGCGAGGGTCGTCGTACTCCTCCTCGTTACCGGTGAAGTTCTCCTGCTCGAACAGAACTTGGTTGAGCGCCTCGATGTTCACGAGCGGGGAAGACTCCGGCCCTGCCTGGACACGCTCCGCAAGGGCGTCCAAGCGGCTGAGCCAGGGCTCTGCTGTGAGTTCAGGATATTCGGCGGCGGCAATGGCGAGCGCCGCCTCAGCCAGGTTGATTCTTTCCTCAGGGCATTCGGTGAGGACTCGGAAGCGGCGGATGAGTTCAGAACTGGTCATGTAAGGGCATTGCTGAGCGGGAACCGCGGGCAGCGCCTTCTTGCGCGCGGCTTCTGAAAGGCGGGCGCTACTTTTCGCTGCCTTCCGCCTGCAGGAACCTTTCAGCATCGATGGCGGCCATGCATCCTGAGCCTGCAGCGGTTATGGCTTGGCGATAGACGTGATCCTGGCAATCGCCTGCCGCATAGACGCCGGGGATATTGGTCTTGGACCCTTCATGGGTGGTTAGGTAGCCGACCTCGTTCATGTCAAGCTGACCCTTGAAGAGTTCCGTATTGGGAGAGTGTCCGATGGCGATGAAGACGCCGTCGCACTCTTTTTCGGTCTCATCACCGGTCTTAAGGTTCTTCAGCCGCACACCGGTAACTTCGTTCTTTTGCGGGTCCAGCACGTCCGTGAGAGTCGTATTCCAAAGGAAGTTGATGGTCTTGTTTTGAAACATGCGGTCCTGCATGATTTTTGAGGCGCGCAATTGGTCGCGCCGGTGCACCACGTTCACGCTTTTGGCGTAGCGAGTGAGGAAAAGCGCATCTTCTGCCGCCGTATCTCCTCCGCCCACCACCATCACGTCTTTGCCGCGGTAGAAATAGCCGTCGCAGGTCGCGCAGGTGGAGACGCCGTGGCCCAAAAGCTTTCGCTCCGAATCGAGCCCCAGCAGCTTGGCTGAGGCGCCGGAGGCGATGATTAGCGTCTTCGTTTCCAACTGATCCTTGCCCATTTCAAGCTTGAAAGGCCGGCTGGAAAGATCGGCCTTGGTCACATTACCCTCCAGGAACTCGGCGCCGAATGACTCCGCCTGGCTTTTCATAAGCTCAATCAATTCAGGCCCTTGGACTCCTTTCGGGAAGCCGGGATAGTTTTCCACCAGGGTTGTCAGGGTCAGTTGTCCGCCGGCTTCGTGGCCGCGAATTACCAAAGGATTCAGGTTGGCGCGGCCCGCATAAATAGCCGCTGTCAATCCGGCGCAGCCGGAACCGATAATTACAACATTTCGCATGGATTCAGGTCTCTCCGAAAGTGATTTGGTGCAATTAAAAAGTATACCTTATTCTCGCTCGCTTTCTTCGCTCATCCGCCCCTTCGCGGTCCACACAGGTGAACTGAAGCTTGCGCAAATCGCGGGCTTGCTTCAAACTTGCTGATGTCTATCCTTGGATGCTACAAATCTGATTCCGATTCGCATGCCCGTTGCGGGTTCATGCTTCAGGGTTAATGTAAAACCATGGCGGATGCCGTCTTAATCGAGCAAGTCACCAAGCGCTTTGATTCCTTTGAAGCCGTCAGCCGCCTCAGCCTGGGAATCAAGCAGAAAGCGGTATTTGGGCTGCTCGGACCCAACGGCGCGGGCAAGACCACCACGCTGCGCATGATTGTGCGCATCTTGATGCCCGACGCAGGAACCATTCAGGTGATGGGCCAGCCGCTCGATGAACGCGCCCGGGACCTGATCGGTTATCTTCCTGAAGAGCGCGGGCTTTATCGCCCCATGCGGGTCCACGAGGTTCTGGTTTTTCTGGCCGCCCTGAAAGGGGTGGAAGAAAAGGAGGCGGCGCGGCGGGCCAGCCTGTGGCTGGAACGGCTGGGCTTGGCGGACCGCCGGCGGGACGAAGTGAACGACCTGTCGCGCGGCATGCAGCAGAAAGTCCAATTTATCGCCGCCATCCTGCACCGCCCGGCGCTCCTGATCCTCGACGAACCCTTTACGGGCCTTGACCCGGTGAACGCTGCCCTGATCAAAGAAGTGATGTTCGAGCTTCGCGATGCGGGGACCACCATCATCCTTTCCACGCACCTCATGGAGCAGGTGGAACAGTTATGCGACTCAATCTGCTTGATGCACCGGGGACACAAGCTCCTGGACGGTGACCTCAAGGCGATCAAAAGGTCTTACGGAAACAACACCGTCCGCATTGAGTTCAGCGGCGACCCGGCCTTCCTGGATATTCCTGCGCTTGTCGAGGCGACAAAGCTTTACGGGGATGTTGCGGAGGTCAAGCTGCACGCGGGAAGCGACCCCCAGCAGATCCTGAAGGCGGCGGTCGAGCGGGGAATCCAGATCCGGCGGTTTGAATTGATGGAACCTCCCTTGAATGACATTTTTATCGAAAAGGTTTCGGGGGGACATGCGTAAAATCTGGCTGGTTTTCAAGCGCGAATACATCACCCGCGTGCGGACCAAGGCTTTTATCCTCGGGACGATTGCGCTTCCGGTCCTCTCATTAATCGCCTTGGGGATCTCCGTTCTGCTTTCCGGTGGAGGTTCCGGCGCCACCATGCGGATCGGTATCCTGGATGAGACGGGCAGCTTGGCGCAAGCCGTGAGGAAGACGCTGCTGGAGAACGCCGCGCAAGACAAGGTAGACGTTGACGTTGCCGAAATGATTGAAAATCCCACCCCGAAGCAGGAGGCTCTCCTCCGTTCCCAAATCGCCTCCGGAAGCTTGGATGGGTATTTGCGCTTGCCTAAGGAAATGGCTGGTGGCAACTCCCCCGCGGAGTTTTACGCCAGGAACTTCCGCGCCATGACCCTTCTCGGCCCCGTCCAGCGCGCGGTCAGCATCGCCCTGATTACCACCCGCCTGAAGCAGGAAGGCAAGCGGGCCGGCGATGTCCGGAGCATGTTCCGGCTCGCGCAAGTCCGGTTAGTTAATATGACCAACGGCGGGGATGAAGACTCCGAGGAGAACGGCTTCACCACAGCCATCGTCGCCGGCATGCTGCTCTACATGACCCTGGTGATTTATGGCATGTCCACCATGCGTTCCGTGATGGAGGAAAAATCCACGCGGATTATTGAGATCCTGGTCTCTTCCATCAAGCCTTTCCATTTGCTGACGGGAAAGATTGTGAGCGTGGGAGCGGTGGCGCTTACCCAGTATCTGGTGTGGGCTGCGACGATCGGGGTTCTATTGGGCTACAGCAGCTACTTCGCCCAGTTCCTGCGCCCTGGAGCGTCGGTTCCTTCCCTGCAACTCCAGCCGGGTTTGATCATCTATCTGGTGATTTTTTTCCTGGCGGGCTACTTCATTTATGCTTCGCTCTATGCCGCGGCGGGAGCGATTGTCTCCACCGACGAAGAAGCTCACCAGGCCCAGCTTCCTTTGACTTTGTTGATTGTGGGCAGCTTCCTGCTGTTCAACGTGGTTCTAAACGACCCCAACTCGGGCCTTTCCGTAGTCCTCTCCGTCACGCCGTTCCTCTCTCCAATCCTGATGATTCTGCGTGAAGCGATTGCGCCGCCGCCTTTCTGGCAGATTGCCTTGGCGCTGGGGCTTTCCATTTTGACCACCCTTTATGTGATTCGCTTCTCGGCCAAGATCTATCGCGTCGGCATCCTCATGTACGGCAAGCGTCCTTCTCTCAAGGAATTGCGCCGCTGGCTGCGCTATAGCTGAAGGTTTGGTTTTTTCTGCGATCGAATTATGAGGCGTGAGGCCAAAGACGCTGCTGCGGTTGTGCGCTCCGGGTAAGCCGTGCTTTCGAGGATTTCCACACGCATTCCTCAGAGAAATTTTGTGGATAAGGCAGGAGATACTTTCAGGCACGTGAGAACACGCAGGGATTCTTCCGTGCCAAGGTACTGCGGCGTTTTGGCGCTACTCAGCGCAGTTGCCACAACAATGTTTGCGGAGTGGAAGGAAGGGGAGTGCTTCCTAGAAGAGCGCCAACACCGCGTGGGCAAAAGCCGTCAGGCTGAACATCACGTGATTTGGAAAGAAATGCGGGCGGCACAACTCTTCGACTTGGTGAACCATGTGTTGGGTCGCAACCTCGCAGGTTACAACGGCAACTTTGCCAAGATTATCAAAATGGATGTTCTTAACTCTTGGCGTGGTTCCTTCATACGGTTGTTCCACTACTTGCAGATCAAGAACCAAACGGTTACCGCCCTCGTCTGCAATCGCCTTAAGTCTTTCGCGTGTGGAGGGAGATACATTGTGGCTGGATTCTGCACCCTCCAGTAGGGTATAGACAGCATTTTGAACAACCGGCGCATCCTCAGCGATCAGAATCTGCCTGCCAATTAGCTTTCTCATCAGAGGGTTATCCTCGACCAGGGCTTACTGCGACAATAAAAATCTTATATACTAAAGGGCCATGCGAATGCAATAAAAATAATACTAAAGTTCTAGTACCCACGTAGGGTATTTACCCCTCCGTTAATCAGCTTTTCCCTGATGCCGTTCGCAAGCGTCGGCGGTCCGGCGGCCCCAGATTGGAAAATAACGCGCCCACAAACTCTCTCTATCCGCGATTTGTTTGAGTAACCTATTTGTATTCAGACCCTTATGAGCTCTATGGGGGCTGATGACCGCGTCCGGGGTGCGATTTGAGCCGGGGTTTTTGTTCAGGTGGGGCAAAACACTGCGGGGGGCAAACGCCGTTGTGCTACGCAGTAAACACGGGGTGGTGCGTGCCTTTACAGGCGCCGCGCGCCAGCAGAACGTTCAGCTTTTTGGGCAGCAGGCGCCGCGCGGAATAGGCGAGCCGTGCGGGCAGGTTTGTGGGTGCTTGAGAAAAATGCAGAGCTTCTCGGTGACTTCCGCGCTCAGGCTGTGTTCGACTTTGCAGGCGTTGTCGTCCAACAATTCTTCGGGGATATTGAACATCTCAAAAAACAGCCTTTCGGAAAGCCGGTGGCGGCGGATCACTTCACGGGCACGCTTTTCTCCCTGGCGCGTCAGTGAGATCGTGTCGTCGTTGAGCACGATCAGTTGTTCTTGAGCCATCAGCAGAAACGTAGCGCGGTTCTGCGTGAACTCCGGCAGCGCTGAAGAGGGGAAGGTCGTCTGGCTGTGATCTTCCTGGAAATGCCAAACGGCTTTTAGCAGGTTCTCGATCAACTCCTGCTCATAAGCCGGAAAGACGGAGACTTCCGTCAGGCGTCCGTGGTGGAGCTCAATGCGGCGCTCCGCCATGCGGCCGATCTCGGGATCGTGCGTCACCATGACGATGGTGTGCCCTTCCCGGTGGAGTTCCGTGAAGAGGCTCATAATCAATGCCTCGTTCACTTCATCCAGATTGCCGGTGGGTTCGTCGGCCAGAATCAAGTTCGGTTGGTTGATCAGCGCGCGCGCCACGCAAACGCGCTGCTGCTCGCCGCCCGAGAGCTGGGAAGGAAGATGTTCAACGCGCTCGCCAAGTCCCACGCGCACCAGCGCCTGCCGCGCCTCAGATTCCTCCGCCATGCTGTGGAAGTACTGGGCCAGCATCACGTTTTCCAGCGCGGTGAGATAGGGTACCAGGTGGAATTGCTGGAAGACAAAGCCGATTTTTTCCGCCCGGAAGCGCGCCAGATCGATTGCGTTCAGCCGGCTGAGCTCCTGGCTGTCCACCTTGACGGAGCCGCCCGTGGGAGAGTCGAGCCCGCCCAGGATGTTCATCAAAGTGCTCTTGCCGGAGCCGGATGGCCCCATCACCGCAATCCATTCGCCTCGATCGACGCTGATGGAAACGTCTTTCAGCGCGGCGACGTTGCTGCCGTATTCTTTGGTCAACTTTTCCGCTTCAATAAAGGACAACGCTCTACTCTCCTTTAAGCGCCGTGGCGGGCTGAATTCTCCGCATCATGCCCACCGGGAAAAGCGTCGCGAGCACTGCCAGCAGGGCGGTAGCCAGGCAAACGACGGGCAGCGTCCACCAGACCATGCTCAAGTTCACTCCAAACAACCGCTCCGCCACCACGGAGGCGAGGATGCCGCCCACGGCAAATCCCAGGAGGCCGCCTGCCAGCCCCAGCGTTGCGCCCTCCGTCACAAACAGCTGCGTAATCTCGCCGTTGCTTGCGCCCAGGGCTTTCATCACAGCGATATCCTTGCGGCGCTCCAGCACAATCGCCGTCATGGTTGCCATCACGCACAAAGCGATGATGAACAAAATCAGAGCCATCAAGGAGATCAAGAGCCAGCGAATCGTCCCCAGCACCTTACCCTGAGAATACACGATTTGCCTTATCGGACGCACGGCTAGAGCCGGAAAGGCCCCAGCGATCTCGTGGACAGCGCTCTCAATCCTAGCCGTTTCTCCAGGAATATTCATCTCAATCAGGCTGATTTCTCCCCCGACGCCCGCCAGGCGTTCGAGGTCGGCGAGAGGAACAAAAACTTGGTCGTCTTCGGAGCCTCCCGTAGCCACCACGCTTTGCACGCGGAAAATCTGGGGTTTGGCCTGATCCGCCGGGGCCTTTTCGCGCGGAGCGCGCTCGATGGCCAAGTCCTCTCCCGGCTTCAAGTGGAGGCTCGCGGCAAGATGCGCGCCCACCGCGCAGCTTCCCGAAGCAAGCGGGCCGTCGGCGTCTCCGGCTTCAATGCGCCAGTCCGATCCCAGGCCGCGCAACGCCGCGAAATCCGTTCCCACGGCCACAACGTTTTCAAATGCCGGCAGCCGCGGGTCCGCAGGCAGGCGCGAGACGCGGGTGACAATGTAGAGGACCGGCGCCGCCCGAAGCCCCTTGACCTTTGATTGCATGGCCGTCACGCGATCAAACGTCGAGGCGTCGATCAGGCCGCCCAGTGAAGCCGGACCCGCCGAATCCGTGGAGCGGCTGCCCAGAATGACGTTGGCGCCGTAAGAACGGAACTCTTGCGTCATTTTGCGGTGCACGTCGCCGTACAAATTCAGCAGCATAGAGGCGATGGCGGCGCCCACCAGCAGTGAAATTGTTGCGAGCGCGGCCTGCGGGCGCCTCACTACCAGCGATCGGAACCACAGCCGCCAGAAAAGCGAGCGGCGGCGGCCAGCCGGTTTTTTTGCGCTCTCACTCATTTCTCAGCACCGCCGCGGGAGAGAATTTCAGGCCCTTGCTAATCGGAATCAAACTGCCCGCCAGCGCCACAAACAGCGCCAAGGTCAGCACGCCCGGCAAGATCACCCAATGGATTCCGGTGGGAACGCCGAAGACCGCCGACGAAAGGCTGCTGGCCAGCCACGTCCCAAGGCCATATCCCAGGATGCCTCCCAGCAGCCCCACGGAAAAAGCTTCCAGCAGGAAGATCGAGGCGACGCGCGCATTGGTGGCGCCGAGCGATTTGAAGAGCCCGATCTCCTCGCGGCGCTCCAAGACCACCGCGAACATCATGGAGGCCATGGCCAGCGCGGCGGTGACCAGCGCCGCCACGGCCAGCAGCATCATCAGCAAGCCGACGTTCTTGACGATCTTGCCTTCCGTTGCCGCTACCCGATAGACTGGCTTGGCTTCGGAGCCGGGAATCGCTTGCTGGATTTGATAGGCGATGGAGCTGACGTAGGGAGTGCAATACCACCGGTCGTAATCTTCCGAATTCATGCGGGTGACGTCGGCGTGGCCAAAAGCGTCCTCGGGTTTGGTCAGGGCGCTCACTTCCACGCGCCGGATTTTGCCTTCCAGACCCGTGAATTTCTGAACCTCCGCCAGGGGCGCCAGCGCTTCATTATCTTCTTCGCCGCCTGTCTGCAGAACTCCCTCTACCTGGAGCTTCAGGGTAGAGTGAGGATTCGCGTCGTTCGTGAAGACCAGGCTTTGGCCCGGCTTCGCCCCCAGCGCCTGCGCCAGGTTCTTGCCCAGCAGGCATTCGGCGGAATCTTCCGCCGGCCAGGAGCCTTGCACTTGCCAGGCAGGATGGAGTTTTTCAAGTCCGGTCTGGAAAACCTCGGTGGGATCCACTCGCATGGCGTGGTTGAACCAGCTCCCGATCACCACCACTCGGCGTCCGTTCACCGTGGCGGGGGCGAAAAGGTACGGCGCAAACGCCATGATGTTGTTGCGCCAGAAAAGCTTTTTCAGTTGGATCAGGCTCGATTCGGAAAGAAAAGAGCCGGCCGAGGCAGGGCGGTAATCGACTCCGCCTACGGCGATGGGCAGGCTGTCGGCGGCGGGCGTGACAGCGATATTGGCGCCAAAGGAGCGCAACTCGCGCGCTACGCGGTCTCCCACGTCAATCGACAAGGTGGCCAGCGCCGTGGTAACACTGATGCCCAGGGCGACCGCCGCGATTCCCAGGAGTTTGCGCCGCCGCCGGCGTACCAGCGACCGGCCGACGATTCTGCTCAGCATAAACTTAGTGGAAGACCTTCACCGCGCCTTCCAGCGCGGCCTTGGAAATGATCAGCGTCTGATCCTTCACCAGGTAATCCAGGTGGATGGGATTGCATCCCCCCGCCATGCCGATGGTGGGAATGTAGATCGCTGAAGCGCAGTTGCGGCAAATCACGTTCTGGCCCTGCTGGAAATAGCCCTGGGTACCGCAAATTTCGCAGGCGTCGAGCCCCACGCGCACAATCTCTCCGGAGTCGAGGATGGCGATAAAGCGCACCTCCGCGCCCCCCAGCGAAGCTTCGTAGCGATGCAGCTTGTGGTCTTTCAACTGCGCGACGGGAATATCTACCACGCCGTCAACAATCTTGACGGGAACCGGCGGGCTCATGTTTTGGGCTACCCGGGAATAGACGAACTCCGCGCTGATCAACACAATCGCCACCATGCCCACGGCGCTGGCCGCAATCTTCCAGAAGCGCTCGCGCCTCTGCGTGGCCATCGCCTTCCGCCGCTCCGGTGCCGGCATACTGGCGAGATCCGAATCCGAGGCCGCCGCAGGCCCAGCCTGGAACTTCTGCGCGAGTACCAGGAAAAGGCACAGAGCGATGACGGCGATAAAAAAGAAGGCTTCGCTGTTGACGATGGGGCCGATGACGGCCATTTCACGCGAGCTGGAAGGCAGAATCTGCG
>JBJKQF010000296.1:0-5558 GCA_046705545.1 Terriglobia bacterium | reverse complement strand
TCACAGAGAGGAGATGATTCAATACGGGCGGCATTTGGGTCGACGGTGTCAGGCCTGGGAATTTGCGGCCCTGAGCGGGAAAGGTGTTCTCAATTGTTTGGCCAGGCATCAACCTCCGGAGAGTCTGCCCGGGCTTCAACCTCTTTATCTCTTGATCTCAGCGGCCGCCCTAAGGAATGGAAACGGAGGCTTGCCGCCGGCATCCTTGCGGGCGGGAGCTGAAGAAGCAAGGAAAGGCAGTGTCTGACCTGCGGAAGAGGAAAGACAAGCCTGCGCGAAGCCACGCGCCGCGCTGGGCCCGGCTGTTCGGCTCAGAGTGCGACTTGCCGCTGGGGGAGTGGCTGCGGCGGGTGTGGAAATCCGTGCTGGCCGATAATTGTGACGACTTGGCCGCTCAGTTGTCCTATTTCTTTCTGATGGCCCTGTTTCCTTTTTTCATTGTGCTGGCGGCCATCGTAGCGTTTCTTCCCTTTACGGGAACCTGGCCGCACGTGCTCACCTGGATTACCCAATATTTTCCCGACCGCGCGCAACCTTACGTTTTCAAAACCGTCTCAAATCTCACCCGGAACCGCATTGGGCTGCTCTCTTTCGGACTTGCCACCTCCATCTGGATCGCCACGCGAGGCGTCGTCAGTTTGATGGACGGGTTGAACCACGCTTACAACGCGCCTGAAACCCGCCCTTTCTGGAAGCGGCGCCTGCTTTCCTGCGGGGTCATGCTGGTCTTTGCCTTCACCTTTCTGACGGCGTTCGGGCTGCTGGCTTTTGGCGGGCGCCTGGGCAGCTGGTTCGGCGCCAAGGTGGGCTTGGGAAGCGGATTCACCGTGGTGTGGCATCTGTTTCGCTGGTCGGTTTCGCTGATTCTTCTGAACCTGGCGGTGCAATTCGCCAATCACGTCCTGCCCAACCTGCGGCGCGCCTGGCGGTGGTACACGCCCGGAAGCCTGTTTGTGGTGGTCGTTTGGTTTCCCACCACCGTGGCGTTTAACGCCTTCATCCGCAACTTTGGAGGTTCAGGCGGCGCCTACGGCGCGCTGGGAACCTTTTTTGTCCTGATGTTCTGGATCTGGGTTACCAACTTTATTCTGCTGGTGGGTGCGGAAATGGATTCGGAATATGAAAAGGCCTCGCGCGAACACCAGGCGCGCGAGAACTCTCTCCGCGCCATGATCGCAAGCTGACCACCTGCCTCCCCTGCTGGAACCCGCCCTTGCCGCTGTTGTGAATAGCCGATCAGGCCGTCGGCCTACCCCGCGCCACTTGCTTTCCGAACTTCTGGGAAAGCGAGTAGATACCGGCAACCGGAATGAACCCGGCGATCTTGAATCTGGAGATCGAGGCGAGACCCGCAGAAGCCATGCAGCCGCATTCCGTGCAGACGGGCCGGCCGCCAAACTGGCAGGGAGTGATTCGCGTGGCCAGGTCGGCGGATACGCAAGTGGTGAGCTGCGCGAAGAGGCACTCTTGGGGAGAGCGGGGCGGATCAAGGAAACTCTCGAGCGCGCCGCCCGGCGCGTCCACCTTGGGGAAAAGCAGCCGTAATTGCCGCAGCTCCCGGACCACCTCGATGCGGTCGCGGGCGGTCAGCCTTTCCTCGCTGGCGTCGCCCTCCTGGGGCGTATAGAGGCTGAACCAGATTTTGCGCGCCTCCTCCCGCTCTGACCAGAAAGCGGTGAAGTCTCTCAGATAATCCGGGCGCTTAAGGAATTGCCGGGTGATGGTGCAATGCACAATCAGCCGGTGTCCGGCAATATGCTTCAGAATTCGCTCGTAGGTGGCTGGCGCGCGGCGGCGGTCGTGCTCCGCCGGCAGCCCATCCACGCTGATCACCGGGTGCAGGCGCCGCAGCTCCCGCCAGGCCAGGGGAATCGGCCGCACGGCGCTGGTGACAAGCTGCACCTCAATGCCCATGAGGTCAAGCTTGGGCAGCAGGACGCTGAGCTCGCGGTAGCGCACCAGCGGCTCGCCGCCCACGATGGAAACGTGCAAAGGCCGGAAGCGCCGCACCAAGGCCAGGACGCCCTCCACAAGAGCTTCCCCCTGCAAGTCGCTGAGTTGGCGGAGCGGCCGCGCACCTCCTAGGTGCCCGGGTTCGAAAGCGTAGCAGCCGGGGCACCGCAGCGGACACTCGCGGGTGATTTCAATTGAGAGCGCGGGTTTCTGCCCGCGCAAAATGCTGCCCCAAGCCGAAAAGAGCTGCGAAACCTTGATTCCTTTACCTTCCAATTTTCACCTCGTAGCCCCAAAGCCCGGCTGGTGCACGCACGGTTGTTACATTGGATTCTAGAATTAGCTACCGCGTTATCCCGGCTTCGGGAATCTGCGGGACGAACCGTGTAGCGTTAGCTGAGCAGGCGGCAGGAGTTGGCTTTGATGAGGAGATAAACGTCCGCTCCGGGCGCGAGTTCGAGCGCCTGGACGGCCTGAGGCGTGATGCGAGCTTTAAGATCGACACCGCAGCCGGCAATCATCTCGATTCTTTCTCCGTCGCGCAGCAGGCGTTTGACTTTGCCAGGCAGAAGGTTGCGGGCGCTGGTGCGGGTGATGGGCTCGCGGGAGACGATGATGTCATCGGCGCGAATGCCCAACGTTACCCGGGCCCCGACGGGTAGATCGGTGTGGGGAATGATGATCCGGCACTTTCCAAAATCCACGACGCTGATGCCCTGGTCCGGCTGGTGCCCGGCGAGCGTGCCCAGCAGGATGTTCTCGGCTCCCGCCACCTGCGCCGCCGGGACGTTGAGAGGCGAGTTGAAAACTTCCAGCGGCTTTCCCTGTTGCACGATGCGGCCTTGATTCAAGACCAGGAGGAAATCTCCGATGCGTACGGCGTCCGCGGGGCTGTGGGTGACGTAGAGAAACGGGATGCGCGTTTGGCGCTGCAGCTCCACGATTTCATCCAGCAGGCGGGCGCGCGTCGCCACGTCCACGGCGGAAAGGGGCTCATCGAGCAGCAGGATGGCCGGGTCCGAGCCCAGGGCGCGCGCCAGCGCCACGCGCTGCTGCTCGCCTCCGGAAAGCTCGCGCGGACGGCGCGCCGCTGCATGATCCACTCCCACCAAGCGAAGCATTTCACGCGCCCGCGCGCGCCGCGCCTTGTCGCTCTTTCCCGGCACGCCGTAGAGAGCGTTCTCGAGCGCCGTCAGGTGCGGAAAGAGCAGGTAATCCTGAAAAACGAAGCCCACCCGGCGGCGCTGCATGGAAAGGTTCACCCGCGCGGCAGAATCAAAATAGACGCGCTCGCCGAGCGCGATCTTCCCTTCATCGGGCGTTACCATGCCGGCGATGGCGCGCAGCGTCGTGGTCTTGCCGGAGCCCGACGGCCCGAACACCACCGTGATACCTTCCGCGGCGGTGAAAGCGGCATCCAGCGTGAACGTATTTTGTCCGTTGGGTCCGAAACGTTTTTTGATGGCGGCTTCGAGCATGGTTCACGCAGTTTTTGGCGGGCGCGTCAGAACGTTGGTCAAATAAATGACCGCCACCGACGCCAGGGTCAAAATGACGGCCAGGACTTGAGCTTTGTGGTCCTCGCCCGAAATGAAGGCTTCATAGATGGCGAGCGGCATGGTTTGCGTTTTGCCGCGGATGTTGCCCGCCAGCATCAGCGTGGCGCCGAACTCTCCCAGCGCCCGCGCAAAGCTGAGCACCACGCCTGCCAGGATGCCGCGCGAGGCCAGTGGCAACGTCACACGGAAGAAAGTCTCCAATTCTCCCTTGCCGAGGCTGAAGGAGACCAGCTCGTAGCGCGGGTCGATGGTTTCCAGCGCCGCCCGCGCCGACTTCACCATCAGGGGCAGTGCCATCACGCCTGCCGCGATCATGGCCGCTTCCCAGGTGAACGCCACCGTCCAGCCCGTGAGGTCAAAAATATAGCGGCCCAGCAGGCCCTGGCGTCCCAGAAGCAGAATCAGGTAGTAGCCGGTGACCGTGGGCGGCAACACCATCGGCAGCGTCACCAGGGAATCGCACAGCTCCTTGCCGGGAAAATTCCGGCGCGCCAGCACGAAGGCCAGCGCCGTGCCGGTGATGGCTACAATCACCGTGGCCAGGCTGACCACCAGGAGGGAAAGTTTGAATGCGGACCAGATCATTGCTCACTTCACGGGAAGGAAACCGAATTTTTGGAGCACCCGCTGCCCTTCCGGCCCCAGAACAAAGCGTATGAAATCCCGCGCCGCTCCCTGGTGCGGGATGCCCTGGATCTTGGCGATGGGATAGAGGATGGGACCGTAGTTTCCGTTAGGAACGTTGAGCGCCACCCGCACCCGGCCGTGCGCGATCGCCACGTCTGTTGAGTAGACGATTCCCGCGTTCACTTCGTCGCGCTCCACGTATTCAAGCACCTGGCGGACGTTTTCCGCAAAGATCAGGCGCGGCTTCAGCTTCTTCCACAAGCGCTCGTGTTCCAGCAGTTGCTGCGCGTACATTCCCGCTGGCACCGTCTTGGGATTGCCCACGGAGATCCTCTTCAGGCCGGGCCGGGCCAGGGAATCAACCGTCTGCAAGAGCAGCTTGGACTTGGCGGGCACCACAATGGAAAGCGAGTTGCGCGCAAAGTCGGCGCGCGTCCCGGCTTCCACCAAGCCCTTGGATTCCAGATCGTCCATCTCCCGCTCGCCGGCGCTGGCAAAGACGTCCACGGGAGCCCCGGCCTCGATCTGCCGCATTAATTCACCAGAAGCGCCGAAGCTAAAATCGACTTTGTCCCCGGTGCGCGCCTGGTAGAGTTGAGCGATCGACTGGAAAGCGTCCTGGAGGCTGATGGCGGCGGCCACCACGATGGTTCCCTCGGAGCTCGCCTTGCCGGGAGCGCCCGCGCGGCGGCACGACGCGCTCGCCAAGGCGAGGCACAAAACGGCGAACGGGATGAATTTTCTGGCGCGGTGGTTCATGCGTCTCAAGGTGAAGCCGGGCGAAAATGATTGAGTGAACTCAGCGCTGGGGCGGGCGAATGATCATCACTTCTGTGGCCTTGATCAGCGCAGCCGCGGTCTCGCCGACCGCCAGCTTCAAATCGCGCGCGGCGTCGCTGGTGATCACGGAGGTGACCGTCTGCCCACCCACATCGAGCGAAACCTTAGTCAATAAACCCACGGTCTTGAGCCCCACAATGCGCCCCACCAACTGGTTGCGGCCGCTGATGAACTCCTCGAGGCCGGTACCGGAAGCCCGTTTGGATTTGGGGCTTGAAGGTGCACGGCGTTGAGGGGTCTGAGTGCGCCGGCCCTGCTGGAAGAGCAGGCGGTCGATCTCCGCCTGGGCGATGCGATGGTGCCCGCCCACGGTCTTGACCGTGCGCACTTTGCCGCGATAGATCCATTGCTTCAGCGTGGGATAGCTGACTGCGAGGCGCTCGGCCGCCTCGCGCACCCCTAACAAGTCCATCGATTGCCCCATACGTATCAATCTGATTTTGAGTGTTAAACTTAGATGATTTTATACTGCTTGTCAAGCTAAGGGCTTGTTCGAAGGCGTTTCAGTTTGACGCTTCGGGCAGCCTGAAGACGAAACCCTTGCCACGTGAGGCGGGGTCCCATCCAGCACTCATGGCC
>JBJKQF010000295.1:0-7048 GCA_046705545.1 Terriglobia bacterium | reverse complement strand
CCGTCTGGTGGCAGGCGGTGGTCGATTCCGGCGCAAGGACGCTGCTGATTGCGGTGGCTTTCGGCTTTCTGTGGGGATGGGGAGCTGTGACCTTCGCGATCGGCGTCAACGCTATCGGACTTTCCCTTGGGTACGCGATCATCATGGGCATCAGCACCGGGGTGGGATCGATCATCCCGATGGCAAGACGCTGGGGGGTAATATCCGGGGAATCCAAATTGGTGATTCTGGCCGGGATCGTGGTGGCAATTGCGGGTGTCGCCGTTTGTGGGTGGGCGGGGGTGCTTCGCGAGCGGGTTGCTGAGCCCGATCCGGCGGCAGCACAGAAGGCGGGGGCGGGACAGAAAACCGCTTCGCAGTTGTTTCTCGCAGGATTGTTTTGGTGCGTCCTTTCGGGTTTTTTGAGCGCCTGTGCAAACCTGGGTTTTGACTTCGCGAACCGCGTGGCAACGGAAGCTTCCAGGCTGGGGGCGGGTCCCTTGTCAGCCAGTATCGGCCGCTGGTTGCCGATGTACTGGGGCGGCTTCCTTGCTATTCTGATTGGTACGGGTTCAACCCTGGTAAAGAAGGGAACTTGGCGAAAGTATTTTGCTCCGGGCACGGCGCGGGATTTTGTCATGTCGATTCTTCTGGGGTTGGGAAACTTCCTGGCCCAGATTCCCTATGGTATGGGAGCCTATTTCCTGGGGGAATTGGGAACCAGCGTGGGGTGGGCGATTAACATCGCGCTTTCGCTCCTGGTGGCCAATATGTTTGGTTTTGTCACGGGAGAATGGAGGAGCGCGCCGAAATCTTCCATCCGAATGCTCTACGCTGGCTTGTTGGTTTTGATCGTCGCGATGGTGATTTTAGGCTACGGGAACAGCTTGGCTGCGCACCACCCGACGTCTGCGGCCGTGTCGCATGTTCTTTCCGGTTCTGAGGGTTAGGCGTGTGCGCCGGCGTTTTGGGATGGGACCGCAAAGGGAGCCGTAAGGGCGAGGAAAAGAGAAAGGGAGGAATGGTAATGCGGGGGAGTTCAATTACGTTTCAAGACTATGCCGTCGAGGACGCATTTCGCTTCTTCGCGGAGTTAGGCTTTAACCAGGTCGAACCGTGGAAGCACCATCTGCGGCGCTGCAGGACTCCGGAACTCCTCCAGCAGTTTGTCGAGTTTGCAAAGGGTCTGGGACTTGAGATGGGCGGCCTGAACGCGGTGGGTGAAGCGTACTTCAAGCCCTTTGGGAGCGACCAGGAACTGCAAGAAACGCTTGAAGGGTTGAAGGCCGATGTCGAGTTGGCTCTTTCGCTGGGAATCCACGACGTCCTGATCTGGGAGGGTGTTCGTCCCAAGGACTACACGGACGCGCAATGCGAGAATGAGCTTCTTCCGCGCCTGATTGAACTGTTTCGTGAAGTGATGAAGGTGGCTGAATCAAAGCAAGTCCGCTTTCTGACGGAGCCGCACCCTTTTACGGTGGGGATGAATGATAAGTTGGCATGCAAGCTTTGCGACGCTCTGGACTCCCAGCGCTTTGGCATCCTGTACGATTCCTGCCACTTTGGGGTGGGACAACCCAACGACTATATTGGAGCGATCAAAAGGCTCGGCCGGCGGATCCGGCACATTCATTACTCGGATTCCGATCAACGGACCTCAGAACTTCATTATGCCTTGGGATCGGGTCGGCTGGATTTGGATGGAATTCTGAAAGCATTCAAAGAGCTTGGCTACGACGGGACCCTGACGCACGACCTCTATGCATTCCCTCTCCCTCTCCATGGCAGCCGAACAAGTCTCGCGGTCCTGAGACATGCCTACGATTATCTGGGTATTGAGGGCTAATGGTCCGCTACCGTTCTTGAGCGCGCTACGACGTTTCCGCGTCTTGCTGGGCGGTCTCAATGGACACAATGGGAAAGGAATGGCATGCCAATACTGCAAGCTGACACACTAAGAGACTTAACGCAGAGAATATTTGAAGCCTGCGCCGCGCCCTCGAAAGAAGCGAAGATCGTGGCGGATCACCTGGTTGATGCCAACCTGAGGGGCGTGGATTCGCATGGAGTGATTCGGATTACCCAATACGTCGATGATATTCGCGAAAAAGCGATTATTCCGGGCGCCCCGATCACCTCCACTCATGAGACTGAGACGACGGCCATCGTGGATGGCGGGTGGAATTTCGGGCTGGTGGTGGCTCGGCGGGCAATGGAAGTTGCAATGGACAAAGCGCGCATGCACCATACGGCTTGCGTTGTCACGCGCCGCTGCGGGCATGCGGGCCGGTTGGGTGCGTATACCCAATTGGCTGCCGAAAATGGTTTTATAGCTTTTGCCGTGTGCAATTCACCTCGCCACGGGCACTTTGTTCTCCCCTGGGGAGGTCGTGAGGGACGGCTAGCGACGAATCCCATCTCTTATGGAGTGCCTACGGAGCTGGGCCATCCTATTGTCTCTGACTTTTCCACCGCAGCTTCTCCTGAGGGCAAGATTCGGCTCTACCGGGACGAGGGAAGGAAGGTTCCTGAAGGGTGGATTGTTGATGCCGAAGGCAATCCCACTACCGACCCGGCTGCGTTTTACGGGCCGCCAATGGGGGCGATCCGGCCATTTGGCGGGGAAAGCGGATACCGCGGTTATGCTCTTTCTCTGCTGGTTGAACTTATGGGAAGCACTCTCGCAGGCCAGAATATTACAGTGGATCGGTCTGGCAATGACTTGGCCTTCATTGTCATAGACGTCTCGGCCTTCCTTCCTCGCAAGGAGTTCCATGGCTTGGCGGGGCACGTACGCCAATACATGAAGTCCAGCCCACCCGCTCAAGGGTTTGAGGAAGTCATGCTCCCCGGCGAGCCGGAGTTTCGACTGGCGGAAAAGCGCGGAACAACCGGCATCCCCGTTGACGACGGGATTTGGGGCCGCATCCTGAAATGTGCGGACTCGCTCGGCGTGAAACGGCCTGACGCATCCTGAACTTTAAGCCTGGGCTAAAGGAAAGCCCCGGCGCTCGCACTCAAGCGGGCAAGCCGATGATCTTCCTGGCTTCTTCCGGCGTGGCGATTTCCCGCCCTACTTCGCGCGCAATGCGCACCGCCTTCTCAACTAACTCCGCATTGCTCTTGGCAAGCGTGACTCCGTTATCAACGTATGGGCTGTCTTCCATTCCCACGCGAACGTGCCCGCCGAGCAAGATGGACTGGGTGAGCACCTGCCAATGCGTCGGCGGGTCCATGTCACTGACGCTGTAGTTGAAGTTCTCCGGCTTGTGATCGTGCATGTATTGCATGGCTTTCACGGTGGAGGGAGTCCAGCATCCTCCCGGCCATCCCAGGAAAAAGGTTGTCCAGACGGGCGTGTCCAGAATCCCTTTCTGAATCATGCGCTGCGCGTTCCAGACCGCGCCGTAATGGAATGATTCAACCTCCGGCTTGACGCCGTGCTCCTTGGTTCGCAAGCAGTATTGCTCCAACTCGCCGCGGTCGTGAATGCCGTAGAGCTCGACGGGAGGATAATTGGGGTCAGGCTGAAAGCACTCGTCGTGCGCGTTGAAGCAGATGGACATCATGTCGGGTTTCTGCTTCATAAGCTCAACCCTCTGTGGAAAGCGGCCATTCGCAATGCCATATTGAATGACCGGCTTCACCTTCGCCGTGATCAATCCCTTCAGCTCTGCCCAGCCGGGAATGTCCAGGTCAGAAAGTTTCGTCCCGTCCGCTCGAATCTTCTCGTCCACGGTGTAAGGGCCGTGCAGGTGGCAGACAGAAGCTCCAGCATTGACCGCGCGGACGTACTCCTCCGCTAGAGCCTTAACCCCCTTCGGGTTGTAGGGGTTTCTTGGAAATGACATCGTGGAATCGCAGGTGATGGTGATGACGAGCTTGTTCATGCTACCTCCAGATAAAGTTCTATTCCTTGACGACAATAACCACGCGGCCGCCGCGAGTGTGCCGCATAAAATCAAACGCCTCATTGATTTGGTCCAGCGGAAAGCGTCGGGCGATCGGCGGCTTAACCAGGCCGTTGCCCAGCAAGCGGATGGCTTCAACCATGTCCTGGCGGGTGCCGTTTCGAGAGCCGATAATTTCTAATTCTTGCTGTGCAATTTCCGCCGTGTTGATTGGGGGAAAGTCCGGTTCTTCCCCAATCACCACAATGCGTCCGCACCGCATCACAAAATCCGCGCTCTGACGCATCGACTGGCGAGTACCCACACAGTTGAACGCGCACTGGGCTCCAAAACCGTTGGTGAAATCCTTGACCTGCGAGGCGGCGTCGGGCTCATTAACACCGATTGTTTTGTCAGCGCCGACTTCCCGCGCGCGATCCAGACTCTCTTCTGAGAGGTCCATCCCGATGGTCCGGACGCCCGCCGCTTTCAGGATCTGAATGAGCGTCAGCCCCAAACCGCCCGTTCCAAGCACGACAGCCGTGTCTCCCACGTGCAAGTTGGCGCGTTTGGCCGCGTGGACTGACGTGACGACGGCGTCTGCAATCAAACCGCCTAAATCGAACGGAACTTGCTCGGGAAGTTTATAGAGATTCTCAGCGCGGATCTTGAAGTACTCGGCAAAGGCTCCGTTGATGAGCACGCCAAGGATGCCTTTCAAATTGGTACACTGCTCCTGACGCCCGACGCGGCAGTAGTAGCACTGATTACAGTTCAAGAATAAGTGCGGAACAACGCGGTCGCCGGGGCGTAGAGTCGTAACGCTGGCGCCCACACGAGTGACGACGCCGGCCGGTTCATGCCCGAGGATGTGCGGGAGCGGGGGAACATAGCCGAAGCCCTTCAAGATATGCAGGTCCGTTCCGCAAATGCCGCAACACCGGGTTTCCACCAGCGCTTCATCGGGGCCGATTTCGGGGATCGCGACCTCTTCGATTTTAAGGGGCGCACCCACAGCATGCATGACTGCAGCCTTCATCATGATCCGGCCTTTTTCACTCTTTGGTTGGACTTCGCCGCATTGTGACGCTCGCAGCCGTTGCCGCAACAAGGCGAAAACGATGTCGAAGCACGGCTGATTCGGGCGCTGAGTATAACACCGAATTATTGATTCTACCACCAGGAGGAGGCGGACGTTGAGAGTGTAGTTTAGCGGTAAATGGCCGAGATTAAGCGAATGACTTCTGCCCTTCCACTCTGCCGTCCCGGAAAGGCATGTTCGGCCTCCGGGGACAATATTGTGCATACGGGCTGCGCTGGGGCCAAGAGCAATATACAGGTTGAAGACGAGCTCTTTGATGTTTATCCTGTAACGGGGATTACGATCCATTGAAGCGCGCATCGGGCACATAGAAATGTGGGCATCGGCAATGTACGGCTTGCGAAGGTCGTGAAGACGCCGCAATCATTGAAACTGGTACGCAAGGACAAACATGAAAATATGGAACGTGTCGGCAAAGGTGCCGAATCTGGAAACTGAAATCAAGTTCATTGAAAGCATGGGCGGCAAGGTTTACTTGGATGAGTCCCTCCACGTGGACGGTGAGGATGTTCGTGTGGTTTTGGTGAAGTGGGCGGACAAATACATGCACCTTTTTGAGCGCGCGGTATATGAGCGTCAGCTTGGTGAGACGTTGCAGCACGGACTCTGCCATGTGGTTTTTCAACTTGATGCTGATGAGGATCTGGATGTGGTGCGGCAGAGGGCGCTTGATGCCGGGGCCCGCGAGGTGATGCCGAAGTCTTCGATCTCCGCGGGATTCGGCAAACGGGACGTCGCGTTCCTTCGCTCGCCGGGCGGAACATTGTTTGAACTGATCAAAGTGAAGGAACATGGAGTTCCGGAGCTGCCCTGAAATGGGAATCAGCAGGCAAGAAGAAATTGCGGCTCAACGCACAGCAGGAGCGAGGGTATAACCATGTGGGAAGCACGCGTTCAAGATTGGCAGCGCCATATTAACGACCTGAAGGCCCAATCCTACGAGGGCGCGGCGAGCCGCGCGGAAAGGGAAGAGGTCTTCCGGCGAGCATTCGATTTGACCACGCCGGTCGCGGTGAAGGTTCTCGACGGATTGAACGCTGCCTTTATGGAAAATACGGGACGCGTGACTGTGGAGCCTCCCCATTCGGACGGGGAAGGTGGGCTGGTTGCTTCTTGGAAGCTTGGTTGGCCGGCGGTTCTATCGGCGAAAAGCCGCTTTACAGGCGAACCTCTGGAGCCGGTTGCCCTGACAGTAATTTATCCTCTGAATCCGCCGCCACGGGGTTTGCCGTGGACGCATCCGCACCTTGCCATGCTGAGGGCAAATCTCCCCATCAAGATTGCGGCCGCATGGCCGTTTCAGGTTACATCGGAGGAGGACGCGCTCCGGCAGGAGCCGATTCTTCGGGTACTGGCTGAAGCTGAAATGCATGAGCGAACTTTTGAAGCCGATGTGAACTGGCGAATCTTGCCTCTCATGCTGAAGTAGCCATTGGTGGGATCTCAGCCTCTTAGCGCGTCAGGCGACGCATTCGGGCGCACCCAATGCGGTCATCCGGGACCCTCGCCCTCTGGGCCGGGTGCAGGCCCAAAACCCACTGCGAACTGTTACAATATCTGCTGAAGTTGGATGGCCACGGACCGCAGTGGTTTGCGGGCGTGTAGCTCAGTCGGATAGAGCATCGGATTTCTAATCCGAGGGTCGGGGGTTCGAGTCCCTCCACGCCTGCCATCTTTCAGATTGAGCGTCTCTTCAACTCAGCGCGCCGCGCAAAAAACTACACTTCATGGCTGAACAGGGAAGTCCGGTCTCTCGCGTAATCCTCCCCTTGTGAAAAGGAATGACCCGGCAAGGCTTTCCCTTGCTAGGCCCTGGTTAGGAGTCTTGGTCGCTTGAGGAGCGAGCGGTCAATTAGTGATGAGGTCCGCCACCGGCGTGCCCCATACCTCCGCCAGCACCCATTCCGCCACCCATGCCGTGGCCCATTCCTGCTCCCATAGAACCCGCGCCACCGGACATTCCGCCTCCCACACCTTCCGGCCGGCCCATGCCGCCCGTTTGGCTAAAGCCGGGACGGTTTGCCTGTTCCATGGAGCGCTGGGTTTGAAGAGTTTTCAGGTGGCTGAGGGCCATCGC
>JBJKQF010000294.1:0-11951 GCA_046705545.1 Terriglobia bacterium | reverse complement strand
TGGTCAACGCGGTATGTCCTGGGCCCGTGGAAGGTCCCGGCATCGATCAAGTCATTGCGGCAAGGGCACAAGCGCTGGGATTGCCGCGCAGCAACGTTCGCCAGCGTTTCCTGCGCAGGGCCGCGCTCGCGCAAATGGTCACGGAGTCTGATGTCAGCCAGGCGGTTTTGTTCCTTTGCTCGGACGCCGCCCGAAATATCACCGGGCAGGCTATTGATGTGAGCGCGGGCTATCGGCTTTAATCCCGCGTTGATGATCGCTGACGAAGCTTTCAGACGGAAAGAGTCCGCTGCGCTTTAGTGCGACTGCGGGCCCGAGAGGCAACACCGGCCGCCGGGAACGCCGACTTCCTTTTCAATCGCTCCTGCCGGTACGTCAACCTCTCAAGGCGGGAAGGCGGTCCGGGATTCTCATCAAGGTATACGACCGCCGCTTCGGCATACTCCAGCGCCTTCCTGGCGTCCCGCAGGCGATGCTCATAGTAGATAGCAAGCTCTTCATACGCATCGACCAAGTATCGTGACCGGCGGTTGATGATCTCCACCCAAAGCACGGCGGCTTCTTCGTAACGGCGCTGCCGCTTGTGTTGGCAAGCAAGTTGCCAAAGCGCCTGCGGCTCAATCGAGTCCGGCAAGCCGCGATCAAGCGCCCGCCGGCAGGTCGCCAGCGCAAGTTCCGAATTCCCACCTCGCTCCAGGATTCGGCTCAGGCTGAACAGATCACGGCTGTCACAGTCCCCGCCGCCCTCCGCCTTGCTGACGGCCAAGCCCGCTTCAAGCGTCAGGGCGGCGAGCGTCACAATGTCGAGCGCGTTGTGGAAGAACACCGGCTGAAGCCCCGCGGCGCTTCCCGTGCGCAGATAGTCGAAATAAAGTTGAGGGATTTCAGAACCTGGCACGTCACCATTCCGCGCAATGCCTAGCAACTCACGCTCCAAGTTCTTCAGGTTGCAACTCTCCAGGCGCAGCTTCCACAACCGGCGGGCGGGATGCAGCAGGTCAAGATGCGCAAGGCGCGCAAACGGTGAGCTCAGGCGGGCCAGGGTGTATCGAGCTTCCAGCAGCGGCAGGTCAAAGGTCTTGCCGTTGAAGGTCACCATCAGTTCATATTGCTCCAACGCCCCCGCCAGAGCCTGGAGCGCCGCTTTCTCCTCCGTAAAATCACGCAGGAAGAACTGCCGAATGCGAAAACCGGAAGATTCCATGGCTCCGATTCCGATCAGAAACGCGCACGTTCCCGTCCCCCCGGACAAGCCGGTGGTCTCCGTATCCAGGTAAACAACCGAGGACGGAGGCGGAAGGGTAATCCCCGGCAGGAACAATTCCAAGGGGGCAAGATCGGCACTCACCACCTCGTCAATTCGAAATTTTCCGTAAGGCCTTCCGGGAGGAAGATCCTCCTGAGCCAGGAAATATTCCCCACGCTCGTTGCTGCAAACCTTCCCCGCCACATAGCGCTCGATGTCTTGGGGCGACTTCCGCGGCGGAAGCTTCCGCGGCCGCTGCTCAACCCGGCGCAAATATTCGAGCTGCTGTTCCAGCGCGTTTTCACGCACACTTTTGCGTGCCGCTTGCTTGAGCTCGCGAAGTTTCTCTTCCAAATTCATAAAGCAAATTCACAAGAACGGAATTCGATTTTTTCCCGCAACGCTACTCGCGTTCCGCAGCTCTAGGCTCCAGCTAGAACCTGATTCAGAATGGCGAGCGCCACTTCCTTGCCCTTTTCGCCCACCTCGCCGATCGGCCCCACGCAGGAAGGGCAGCCCGCGGCACACGCGCAATTGGCGATCAACCGCCGGGTATTTTCCAGAAGGCTCCCACTCAATCTGAAGAGCGGCTCGCTGAACCCGATTCCTCCAGGATATTTGTCATAGAGGTAGATGTTGGGCTCGAAGATTTTCACCACCACCGCCGGCTGAGTGGAGCTTGGAATTTCAGCCGCCTCCACAATCTCCAGATTCTCTCCCACCGCAACCCCCAGGTCCCGCGCGTCGCACATCATCAGCAGAGTCCCCACCGCCTGCAAGGCGTTGGCGAGCCCCCGCACGCCGTTCAGCCGTTCATCCCGCGAGTAAGTCATGGAATCGAGCACCGGCTGCGGCAGCGTTAGCCAGAACGCCGTGGTGTGCATTTCCTGCTCCGGGAGCATCAGCTCTCCGGAACCCACGTTTTCCATCGTGTGGAACTTGATCTTCTTGAAACCCACCACCTGCGTGTTAACCTGAACCTCGCCATGGCTCTTGACCGCCGGCCCGGCCGGTTGCGAAGCGAAATTTTCCAGAATCTTGATTTTGGTGTAGGAAATGGCGTCGGTAAAATACTCGGAGTCGCACTGGCGCACGTACGCTTTACGCTCTTCGTAGTCCAGGCGTTCCACGTGGTACTGCTGGCCATCCTGGAGGTATATGGCCTTCTCATGGACCGTAGTTAGCGCGCTCGAGAAGTCCACCTCTCCGATCACGCGCGGCTCGCCGGTGGTATCGACAATCACAAAATTGTCCGAGGAAACGGATCGCAAGCTGATCGCGTCCGCCGGATAGCTCTCCGAAACCCAGTGCCAGCCGTCGGAGCTTTGATGAAGAAATCCCAGCTCCTCAAGGTGCGCGCAAAGGATCTTTAAGTCCAGCGACCCGAATTTCTCTTCTTCGCGCAGCGGGAGTTCAAAGGCGGCGCACTTCAAATGGTTCAGAAGAATCTGGAGATTGTCCGGATTCACGTAACCGTGCTCGGGGGAGTGATCGAAAAAGTATTCCGGATTTTGCGCGATGAACTGATCGAGCGGGGCGCTCGACGCCACCAGGATCGCCGCGGAACTTCCCTGCCGCCGGCCCGCTCTTCCGGCCCGCTGCCAGGTGGAGGCAATCGTCCCCGGGTACCCGGCCAGTACCGCCACGTCCAGGCTACCGATGTCAATGCCAAGCTCCAGGGCGTTCGTGGCCACCACGCCGAGCAGGCTGCCGCTGCGCAGGTCGCGTTCAATTTCCCGACGCTCCAGCGGCAGGTAACCTCCCCGGTATCCTCGAACCATCTCCGGGCCGCCCGGCCGCGCGGCGAAATCTTCCTTCAAATACGTCACCAGAATTTCCGTTGCCAGGCGCGAGTTGGCAAAAATGATGGTTTCCAGCTTCCGCAACATGAATGCCTTGGCCAAGCGCCGCGTTTCGTTCAGGTAAGACCTGCGAATTCCCAACTGCGGGTTCACAACCGGAGGATTATAAACAACGAAAAACTTCTCAGCGGTGGGGGCCCCGTTCTCCTCGACCAGTTCAATGTCTTGTTCGATGATCCGCGTCGCCAGCTCCGCCGGGTTGGCGATCGTCGCCGACGTGCAGACAAATTGTGGATGGCTCCCGTAAAATTCCGCCACTCGCTTCAGCCGCCGGATCTCATTGGCCAGATGGCTCCCGAAAACCCCCCGGTAATAATGCAGTTCGTCGATCACCACATAGCGAAGGTTCTCGAACAATCGCTCCCATTTAGTGTGGTGAGGCAGGATGCCCGTGTGGAGCATATCCGGATTGGTGATCACCAGATTCGCCCGGGAACGAATCGCCTTCCGCGCGTCCTGAGGAGTGTCGCCGTCGTAAGTGAACGTGCGCACGTCGTCGCCCAACTTTTCTGTCCAATGGTTCAACTCAACCAATTGGTCCTGCGCCAGTGCCTTGGTCGGGAAGAGATAGAGCGCCCGAGCATCGTGGTTCTCAACCAGTGTGCTCAGAATCGGCAGGTTGTAGCAGAGCGTCTTTCCAGAGGCTGTGGGGGTAACAACAACGACGTTTTTCCCTTCGTGAGCCAATTGCGCGGCATGGGCTTGGTGGGTGTAAAGATTTTCGATGTCTCTGGAGCGGAGGACTTCCTGAAGGCGCTGGGGAATAAAATCCGGAAAAGGCGCCACCTGGGCTTCGCGCGCCGGGTAGCGCCTGAGGGCCGTAACACCGCCCTCGCGCCGCGATCCCTTGAAGCGATTTTGAATCTCCTCAACGACGCTCTCAATGGTCGTGCCCGCCAGGGCCTGTCCCGCCGGGGTCCTAAGATGCTGAAGCAGCTTGCTCTCTGACGTGGTCTTCATACTGCCCTTCCAAGTCTCAACCGAGGGAAAGAGCCCTCTTCGCCTTTTGTTCGCTTATGGTATCATAGACCGCTGGCTGTCCCAATCGGAATTTGGCGCTTCCCCTGCTTCCATTGGAGCCGCCCGCACCATCTGGACCATTTTCCAAGAGCAAACAACGCGTGCAAGGGTCGATGGGATCACAACGGGGCTTTCCCGGAGGTAAATCGCTTGGCGAAGGGCCTGAGGCAATCTAAAGGCCCCGTAATTTCTAGAACGATTGACCATTGACTTTGCCCCGCCGGATTCCAATAATAACTGAGTGGCAGCCACAGACAAAATAATGTAACAAGCGAGGGAAATCTCGTTTTGAGGGATCGCATGGCAACGATCACATCGACTTACAAGCCCCCCAAGCTCTCAAAATCCGAGCTCACCAGCGCCTACCGCGTCATGTACACGTCGCGCAGGATCGACGATAAAGAAATCCAAGTTAAGCGCCAGAATCGAGCCTTTTTTCAAATCAGCGGCTGCGGCCATGAGGCCATCAACGTGGCGGCCGCCATGCAACTGAAGGCGGGCTACGACTGGTTCTACCTTTATTACCGCGACCGGGCGTTCTGCTTGCAACTGGGAGTGACGCCACTTGAGATGTTCCTGGGTACGGTCGGTTCCAAGGAAGACCCCACCTCAAACGGGCGGCAGATGCCGTCCCACTGGACCTCAAAAGAGCTCCATATTGTTTCCGGGTCGAGCCCGACCGGCACGCAGATACTCCAGGGGGTAGGCGCAGCGGAAGCCGCCGTCTATTTTTCACACATCCCGGAAGCCGCCGAGCTGGCTTCCAGCTTCCACTCTGACGAAGTGAGCTGTGTAACCCTGGGTGACGGCTCCTCCAGCGAGGGGGAGTTCTGGGAATCGGTGAATTACGCATCCCTCCGTCGGTTGCCCGTTCTCTACATCGTAGAAGACAACGCTTACGCCATCTCGGTCCCCGTAGATGACCAGACCGCCGGAGGAAGCATTTCCCGCCTGGTGAAGGATTTTCCCGGACTCTTGACGATCGACTGTGACGGCACGGACTTTCTGGAGAGCTATGAAGCCGCTGGGAAAGCGACTGCCTACGTTCGCGAGCGGCGCGGCCCGGCGCTGATCCACGCGCACGTCATTCGCCCGTATTCCCACTCCATGTCAGACGACGAGCGGCTTTACAAACCCGAGCAAGTCCGCCGCGAGGAAGCTAAGCGCGATCCGGTGCTGCGCATGCGGGAGTATCTTCTGAAGGAAGAACATGCAAGCGAGGATGAGTTGAAGGCAATTGAGGCAGGGGTTAACCGGGAGATTCAAGTGGCCATTGACAAAGCTCTTGACGCCCCTCCGCCGGAACCTGAGACCTTGTTGGACTTTCTCTACTCGCCCACCGTCGATCCGACTTCCGAGCGCTTCGACCATCCGGCCAAGTCCCAGGGGGAGTCCCGAACCATGGTGGACCTCATCAACTCCTGTCTGCGGGATGAGATGTCTCGCGATCCCAGGATCGTTGTGTTCGGGCAGGACGTCGCGGATTGCAGCCATGAAGCGGATCTAGCCAAGGTGAAGGGCAAGGGCGGCGTGTTCAAAGTCACGGCGGGCTTGCAGCGCCAATTCGGCGGCGCCCGCTGCTACAACGCTCCGATTGCCGAAGCCAGCATCGTGGGCCGGGCGATGGGGTTGGCCACGCGCGGGCTGAAGCCGGTCGTGGAAATTCAGTTCTTCGATTACATCTGGCCCGCCATGTTGCAAATGCGCGATGAAGTGGCCATCCTGCGCTGGCGCTCGGTCAATTCCTTTTCCTGCCCGTTCGTTCTCCGGGTGCCGATCGGAGGCTATCTGACCGGTGGTGCCATCTATCACAGCCAATCAGGCGAATCGATCTTCGCGCACCTGCCGGGCTGGCGTGTGGTAATGCCTTCCACCGCGCTCGACGCCAACGGACTATTGCGCACGGCGATTCGCTCGGACGACCCTGTCCTATTCCTGGAGCCTAAGCATCTTTACCGGCAGACCTATAACCGCGCTCCTTATCCCGGACCGGATTATATGATTCCCTTCGGCAAAGCCAAGCTGGTGCGGGAAGGAACCGACGTGACCATTGTGACTTACGGCTCGCTGGTGCAGCGTTCGGTGCAAGCCTCGAAGGAGCTTGAGAAGCAAGGCGTCAGTGTGGAAATTCTCGACCTGCGATCTCTCCAGCCCTATGACTGGGAGCTGATCAGCGCCTCGGTCAAGAAGACCAGCCGCGTTCTGATTGTTCACGAGGATTGCTCATCCTGGGGGTACGGCGCGGAGATTGCTGCGCGAGTAGCGGACGAGCTTTTTGAATTTCTGGACGCTCCCGTGCGCCGTGTTGCCGGCAAAGATGTCTACATTCCCTACCATCCCATCCTGGAAGACGCCACCCTGCCGCAGCCGGCGGACATTGTCCGGGAAGCCAAGAACCTGGCGGAGTTTTAGAGAAGGCGGGAAACAAGGCAAGCCAGCGGTGTTCAATGCAGGTTGGCGGCCGCCGGGCCGGTGCGCGGACCACTCCTTCAGCCGATTCCCAAATTATCGATTTCCTCGAGTGGAGTTCCGCAGCGGCGGCAGATGAGTGCCGCGCAATCACCGCAAACTAGGGGGTCTTCAACCACCGTCTTGCACTTCGGGCAATAAAAGGTTTCGCGCTCAAGGTCTTCCGTGTCTTCCATCAAACGAGCCACCTGGGAAAAAGCCTGGAAAGCATTTTGCAACCGGCCAGGAATATTATAGCCCTTCCAAGACACCACGGAGAAATTCTGCGATGGCCGATTCAAGTTCCGCGAGTTTGCCTGTAAAGAAGTGGTCGACGTCCTCCACAAAGTGGAGGGATTTCGGTTCTTCCAGCTCGGCAAAGAGCGCTTCCACCTTATCCTGAGGGCCGAAGGTGTCCAGAGTTCCCTGCACAATCAACTTGGGCTTCCGAACTTCGCGCAGGAACCCAAAATCCGCAGAGGCGGCGGGAAGCCCCATGCCCACCAGAGAATTCACTTCCGCCTCCTCCGCTCCTACGGACAGGGCCACTACGGACCCGAATGAGAATCCCATCATTACGACCGGAAGGTTGGGAAACCTGCCGGTCAGATACCGCAGGACGGCGCGGGCGTCTTCGCGCTCTCCAATCCCGTCCGCAAACTTCCCTTGGCTTTGGCCCGCACCACGAAAATTGAAGCGCAGCGCAGGAAATCCCGTCCTGACCGCCGCCTTGGCCGCGCGGAAAGCGACCTTGTTGTGCATGGTTCCGCCGTATAGCGGATGAGGGTGGCAAATAATTGACAGCATGCGCGGTGACCACTCAGGGTTCCACTCGAGCAGTGCTTCCAGTTCCCCTGCGGGTCCGGCAATCGTTAAACGTTCGATTTTCGTAACAGCCTCCTGTTTTCAGCATACCAATTTCGGCACTCGCCGGGCTCTTCGAGTTCTGAGGCGAGCAGCCGCCAAAGTCCTTGAGTGGGTTCGTGCCCCATCAAATAGTGTAAAATGGCGGTCAAGGCTTGTTGCAGCGCGCGGGCGTCGGGCCCCGCGCACGGGCAGGATCATTGCACGGTGGGAGTTTGTTTTTGCTTCCTTTCGAAGGGATTATTAAACCACGGTCCAAGGCCGTCTTTGCAGCGGCCGTTTTGATCCTCAGCGGCGTTGCTCTTCTTCAGTCGGGCTGCCATTCCCGATCCCGGGCGAATCTCCAGGTCAAATACGTGCTGTCGCCCTCGCTCGACGTTCTCGATTCCCGTGCGCAAGTTCATCGGACCATCGCCATCCTAAAAGCCGGCGACCATGTTGAAATGGTCCGACAAAGCGACGAATGGGCAAGAATCCGGCTAAGCACCGGCCAGGAGGGCTGGGTCCTGGCAAAGGAACTGCTCGATTCCAGTACTTATGAAAAAGGCCGGGATCTTCTCAAGCAGCTCTCCGGCGAACAGGTCCAAGCCAACGGTCACGCCGCAGGGGCCGTCAGGATTCATCTTGAACCGTCCCGCGAAGCACCCGACCTTGGCATGCTGACCATAGGAACAAAACTCGAGGTTTTTAACCGCCGCATGGTTGCAAGAAACAGCACCGGCAACCAAGCAGGCCAGCCCGGCAAACCTCCTTCCGCGGCTCCGGTACGCGACGCCTGGTATTTAATCCGCGCCGGCTCGCAGGCCGGTTGGCTGCTGGGACGCTTAGTCAGCCTCGACCCGCCCTCGGGCATTTCCCAGTATGCTGAGAACTACAACATGGTGGCATGGTTCGTCCTGGATACGGTGATGGACGGCGGCCAGAAGATTCCGCAATACCTGGCGGCAGACCGCGTGGGATCAGACGAGTATGACTTCACCCACATTCGCGTCTTCACCTGGTCGGTGATGCAGCATCACTACGTCACCGCGTACGTAGAAAGCCATCTGCAAGGGCAGTTCCCCATCCGGGTCGAGCAGATTCATAACGTCCCGTATTTTCGGCTGCGGCTGGTCGATAAAAGAGGAAATAAGTTTCAGAAGATTTACAGACTCTCCCGCACCATCGTGCGGCCCGTCGGAACGGTGGAAGGTTGGGAGAGCAATGCCATGCCCCAACCGGCTCATCGCAGGAGACGTTAACCGACGGCTGGCGCCGGGAGCAAAGGTCATTGAATTTGCGAAATACCTCCGCTGATCGATTGTTGAAGATTCCAACCGGCTACCGCATCTTGCAAGGGATCGTCCGCCTGGGCGTGCGAATCTTCTTTCCCAAGATCCGGCTGCTCAACCAAGAACAATTCCAGCCGGGAAGCCCGGCCTTTCTGGCTGTAAATTATCCTGAGAGTCTTTCTGCGGCGCTCATCCTGATGGCGGCCGCCGGGCGCCCCGTGCTCTGCCTGATTTCCCCTCGAACGATGGGAGGTTTTTTCCGTAAGTTCCTGGGCCGGAGGCTGGGAATCATTCCAGCCGATCCCTCAGCCAGCAGTGGCAGGTGGGCGGCTTGGCTCGCCAGCGCCCTGGACCACTGGGAAACCCTCGCCATGTTCACGGGGAATTCCAGCGCCGGCGAAGGAGCAGGGACACAAGACGCGAACTCTGTGGCCAAGCTCGTATTTGAAACCTTGCAGCAAAGCGAACAGCAACTCGCGCCGACGCTCTATCCCGTCCATGCCTTCCTTCCTCCGGACCGCCGGAAATCCTGTTTGCTGGTTTACGTTGACGCTCCCATCCGGGAAGAATCTTCCTCCGCGGCGGCTACAGAAGGTTCTACGGACGCACCGCAGCGCCTTTCGCTCGCCGCCCGCATCGCGATGCAGAAGAATGCCTTTGCTCTGGAACAGCTGGAGATTGAACATTTCCACCGCGAAATCGAAGACATTGCACACGAAGATTTGGAACAGGAGTGGGACCAGCGGCCCGATTGGAAGCAGCAGGCCCAGGAGTTTCAACTGAGCGGCTTCATGAAGCAATGGATCCGTCAACAGAATCAGGTGAACCCCGCGCGACTGGTGGCGCTGCGGACGCTGCTAGAGGATTACCGGGAAGAGCGGCGGCGGTGCTCGCTGGGACGCATGCAGGTGGAGACTTCGAGCCTGTGGCAAAAATCCAGTTTGCTCTTGGCTGCCACGTGGGTAGAAAGCTTGCTGGGATTCCCCGTCGCCTTATACGGGTTGCTCAATCACATTCCGGCTGGGATCATTCTCTACCTAACGGGGTTGCTGAAGAAGTCGACGCGCCGTGATCCCAAAGTCGATTGGCTGATGCGATGTTCCGTGGTGATGGGATGCTACATCCTCCAGGTTTGGATCTTTGATGTATGGCTGGGCCGCGCGGCGGCTGGGTATTACACCTTGACCTTGCCGCTTTCCGGGGCCTATCTCTGGCGATATCTTTGGCTGGCCAGAAACCGGAGCCGCTTGCTCTTGCTGAAGGCAACCTTGCCCGCGCGCTCCGCTCGGCTGCGCCGGACAAGAAAAGCGCTGCTTGAAAAGTTTGATGGCGAAGTGAACCACTACACGCAGTCGCTTGGGATGCCTTCCTAGCCAGGTTCACACTTTTCAGGCGCTGCATCGCCAAATGTCAGACCTCCTTCGCCATCGTGACGCGGCTTCCTCTCCTTCCAAGACGCTCAGCATCTCGCACCACCCGTTGTTGGTCACACAACGGTTCGGTTTTCATTAAAATGGTTAAATCATGGCCCTTTTCCTCTCTGAAAAAAATGTTCAACATCTCCTGCCGATGATGCAGGCCATCGAGTCGGTTGAAGCCAGCTTCAAGGAGCAGCACGCCGGCACGGCCATCAATCGCCCCCGGGATCGCATATTTGTTCCTGGCCTCTCGTTCCATACCATGGCTGGCGCGATGCTGGACGAGCAGGTGCTCGGCATGAAGGTCTATACCGTGGCGTCGGGCGAGGCTCGTTTCTTGGTTATGCTTTTCGACACCAGGAGCGGAGACTTGCTGGCGCTGATTGAAGCGGACCATCTCGGCCGCCTTCGCACCGGCGCGGCCAGCGGAGTGGCCACAAAATACCTTGCCCGGGCCAATGCTTCCCGCGTGGGACTGATCGGCTCCGGCCGCCAGGCGCGCACTCAATTGGAAGCCGTCGCTGCTGTGCGCCGCCTTACGGCGGTTCGAGTCTTCTCGCGCGATGCAGCGCGGCGCAACGCGTTTTGTAGCGAGATGTCCGGGCGGTTAGGTCTCCCGGTTGAGCCGGCTGCAAGCGCCGAGGAAGCAGTCCGCTTCGGCGAGATTGTTATCACCGCCACAAACTCCCGCGACCCAGTCATAAAGGGTGAATGGCTGAGTCCGGGGGTCCACGTCAACGCCATCGGCGCCAATATGGCCAAACGCCGGGAAATCGACGAAGCCTGCTTGGGCCGCGCTCAGGTTATCGCGGTAGATTCTCTGGCTCAGGCTCAGAGCGAGGCGGGCGATCTGATTCAGGGTTTCGCAGCGCTCGACCGACACTGGGAAGGCGTTGTGGAGCTGCACGACGTGATGCAAGGAAGCAAACCCGGCCGCACCTCAGATGAGGATATTACAATTTTCAAATCGTGTGGAATCGCCATTTGGGACGTAGCAGCCGCCGGTCGTATTTACCGGCAAGCTCTCCAAATGGGCAAAGGGAGAAGTTTCAAAATCTGGGAGTCCTAAGGAATGGTCGAAGGCTGGGGATCCCGGTGCAGCTTGCGGTGCCTGCGCTCATCGACTCAATCTCCGGATTTTCCCTGGATGACGATCTTCTTGGCGATGATGTCGCCGGCCTCGGTCAGAAGACCCCTTACCTCGATGTCAACGCCGACTTTGAGTTCGGCATCTTTGGCGGGACTCCCATCCTGATGCTGGATCTCCGTCTTGGAGTCATATTGAACGTTAAACTCCGTGTTCTGTCCGCCGGAGATCGTAATCTTTCCGGGAGAGTGATCGATGATTTTCCCCGTTATAGTAAAGGGGATGTCCTGAGAAGGTGGATTTGTGCCCTGGGCTTGCAAAGCGAAAACATCTGTCGCGAAGGAGCCGAGCCCCAGCAAAAGCAGCGCCACCACAAAGAACCCTGCAAGCCGTTTTGCTCTTCTGAAGGTACCGTTCACAAGGGCAATTCTAATGCGAAATTGAGGAATTCTCTACTAGAGATGCGTGAATTCTAAAGCAGCACCCGCAGCGATTCCCTTCCCGGCCGCGACCACGGGCAGTCTGCAGTCTAATCCGGAAAAGCCACACCCAGAAAATTTGAAACCTTCACGTACTGAACCCCCGCCTCTCCGGCGCGGAGCGTACCCTGAGGTGCCCGAGTTTTGGTGCCAGATGATGTGAGACAGTCTACATCACAGCTCGTGGCTGTGGAACTGGTATTGGCGTGACCAGAGGGCTATAGGCCGCCGGTACCGGTGGCCTATAGCCGAGCGC
>JBJKQF010000293.1:0-3666 GCA_046705545.1 Terriglobia bacterium | reverse complement strand
GTGTCGCGCCAAGCTCTTGCGCCTTCTCCTCCGCCAGTGAATCGTTCAAAAATGTGCCGGCTCCGCTTTCCACGCTGGCCAGGTACTTCAGCTTGTTCTTGCTACGGAGCGCTGGGTAGAACTCGATGTGGAAATGGTAATAGGGATAGCGGCCGCGCGTGGGGGCCTGATGCATCAGCATCATGTAGGGAAACGACATCTGAAAGAGGTTGTCGTATTTCAGCGTCAACCATTTGAGAATTTCCGCCAGCGCCTTTTCCTCGGACGGTTTGAACTGGTCGAGGGCCCCCAGATGCCGCCGGGAGTAGATGTGCACCTCATAGGGCCAGCGCGCATAGAAAGGAACGAAGGCGGTGAAAGCGCTGTTCTCTGCGACGATACGCCGGCCATCCTTACGTTCCTTTTTCAGGATCTCGCAAAAGACGCAGCGATGGCTGCTGCGGTAATGAGCGCGTGCGGCAGAGAGCTCTTTCTTGATAATCGGAGGGATCAAGGGGAAAGCATAGATCTGTCCGTGCGGATGCGGCATCGTCACACCGATCACGGAGCCCTTATTTTCAAAAATCAGTACGTAGCGGATGCCCGGAGTAGCCTTCAACTCCTCGAACCGTTTTCTCCACGCACGTACCAGGCGCGCGAGGTGGGCGAGAGGAAGCTGCGGCAAGGACGTTTGATGGTCAGGATGATAAAGGACCACGTCGCATTTGCCGTGTGAAGGCTTCACCCGGTAGAGCCCATCGCCCTCAATCGCGGGAGCTGGCGGTGGGATGGAAAAAGCGGCGAAATCGTTCGGGTAAATGTGAACGTCGTAATGGTCCGGCACACGCCCGGAGCCCGGACAAAAAGGGCACCAGTCTTTCGGCATCAGGGGGCGGTGCTGGCGGTGGGATGCCGTGGATACCCACTCGCGCACGGTCGGATTCCAGCGAAGTTCGGTCATAGGTTGCAGGCCGCGAGCGGCATGCCGCACGGGTTCGCGAGGATGATTTTAATTCAGGAAGTAATGGCGGTAAAGCGTGTCACGCTTGATGGGGCGGAAGCCGGCGTCCGAAATCATTTTGCGGAGCAGTTCTTCCGAGGAGGTCCTCCCGCAGCCGGCCGCGGAGACAACGTTTTCTTCGATCAGGATGCTGCCCACATCGTTGCCGCCAAAGCGCAGGGCGATCTGGCAGACCTTATGGCCGGGCGTCAGCCAGGAAGCCTGGACGTTCTGGATATTTTCCAGATAGAGGCGGCTCACCGCCAGCGTCTTGAGATAATCCACGGCGGTGACTTCTTCCTTTACAGAACGGCCCAAGGAAGTGTTTTCACGCTGAAAGAACCAAGGGATGAAGGCCGTAAAGCCGCCCGTTTCCTCCTGTAACTGCCGGACCCGCTCCAGGTGGTTGACGCGGTGCTCCAGAGTCTCTCCGCATCCGTACATCATGGTGGCCGTGGTGCGCAGTCCCAGTTGGTGGGCGGAGCGGTGCACGGAAAGCCATTCCTCCGTGCTGCACTTCAAGCGGGCGATCCGGTGGCGCACCTCGTCATCCAGAATTTCCGCTCCGGCGCCGGGAATTGAATCCAGGCCCGCGTCTTTAAGCCGCGCTAGCGTATCGCGCACGCTCAGCCCGCAAATTTCCGCGATGTTCAGGACCTCGGGCGCCGACAAACAATGCAGGTGGATCTGCGGATAGCGTTGCTTGATGCTGGAAAGAAGCTTTTCGTAGTAATCCATCTTGAGGCCGGGATGCAATCCCCCTTGCATCAAAACTCCGGTGCCTCCCATCGCCAAGGTCTCTTCAATCTTCTGATAGATGGTTTCAAGCGGAAGCACGTATCCTTCCGGGGAGCCCACAGGCCGGTAAAAAGCGCAGAAGGAACAATATTCTGTGCAGATATTGGTGTAATTGATGTTGCGGTCAATCTGGTAAGTGACCACACCGCCCGGATGCAGGCGTCGCCGCAGCGCGTCTGCTTCCTGCCCAACCCCGATCAGATCATCGGAGCGCAACATTTCCAAGGCTTGAGATTTATTGAGGCCCATCAAATCTTCTTCCGGTATGGAGACTTTTCTATCCGGTCGCGCAAAGCAAAATTAGCCCTGCGCGTTACCCTCGCGCCTTAGGCAAAATCGATTTCTCTTTCCCTGTTGAGGATGCCGGTCTCACGCGCCAGGCGGTAAAAGAGCTGCAAACCGCGGCAGTTCTCCTCATCCAAAGAATAATCGATATTTTCGGTAAGGTAAACTCGCACTTCCTCGGGGCGCATTTTCAGCTTGGGAGCATACTCCCGGGCGATTTCGTCCACGTGCGCCATGCCGAAAGCCCGCGAGGCTTCAAAATCCTCGTGGAAACGCCCGATCTTTGCCTCTGTGCGGCCGGCCCAGACCGCAAAAACAAAGGGGAGTCCGGTGAACTTTTTCCACTCTTCAGCCAGGTCGTAGACTTCCGGAATTCCTCCGTCGTACAGAAGCGCGGGATCGCCGATCACCAGAGCAGCGTCCGCCGACTCCAGCATCCCCGTGAGCTTGGGTTCGGAGGGCTTATAGTCGACCGCGCGCGAATAGAATTTGCGCATCAGGATCATCAAAAGAGCCGCAGACGTCCGGGAGGAGTTGTCCAGCGCAATCGTGCGGACCTTCTCGATGGGCACTTTGCTGAAAAGAAGGACGCTCTTTACTTTGCCCTTGGAGGCAATTGAAAGGCCAGGCATTACCTGGAGGCCCTCGATGCGCTGGTACTCGATGGAAGGAATGATGCCAATGTCGACTTCTCCGTGACGTACCGCCTCAGCGCAAGAAGCGGGAATTGTGAAGTCAAGATCGTACTTTGCTTTTTGCTCTCCGTTCAACATCCCCCAGATTAGCGGCACGGTGTTGAGATACTGCACGACGGAAACTTTAGGTTGAGATTGGGTTGTCATAATTCCGCGATGAAATAGAATTCCTCTCTTTCTCGTGTGTTTCTTCTTCCCCTGTGAATGAAGACATGCACTGGAACGTTGCTCCCCGATCGTATTCATTTTGGCGTGGGCGCCGGGTCAGGCTTTCGGGTGGGCTTTGTCGTAAACCTCCATCAACTGCTTGATTGAAACCTGAGTGTATCTCTGTGTTGTGGACAGGCTCTTATGGCCCAGCATCTCCTGGATGGTGCGCAGATCCGCGCCTTCTGAGAGCAAGTGCGACGCAAACGCGTGGCGCAGCGAATGCGGGCTGACCTTGACGTTGGGTCCGTAGGTTTGCACGTAGCGTTTGAGAAGACGGTCCACGGAACGGGTGGTGAGGCGCTGGCCACGAGCGTTCAGGAACAAAGCTGAGCTGCCGGTTCGGGTTTCCCGCAGGAGCCTCTCGCGGAACGGCAGGTAGGCTTCCATCGCCGCCTTGGCCTTTGTGCCAAAGGGCACAATCCTTTCCTTGCCACCCTTACCGTGCACCAGCACGAAGGCGTCTCCAAAATTCACGTTGCGCAGATCCAGGCCGGCCAGCTCACTGACGCGTAGCCCGGAGGCGTAAAGCAGTTCCATGATCGCGCGGTCGCGGAGGATGGCCGGGGTTCCGGCCTGAGCGGCTTGCGAGACGCGGTCGAGGAAGGTGTTCATCTCCTCCTCGGTCATGATCCTGGGAAGTTTCTTCTCCAGCTTGGGGGTTGAAATGGTCTCCGCAGGATTTTCGGCCAGAAGGTGTTC
>JBJKQF010000292.1:0-4803 GCA_046705545.1 Terriglobia bacterium | reverse complement strand
CCTTACACCCGCAGAGGAGAGCTTACCCCGCTCACCTCTGCGCTACCTGCTATTCCGCAACTCGTGTGCCACCCCCGGAACCCATCAAAACTCTAGCGAACTAGGCGGCTACACCCTCACGATGCTGTCGAATGGATATTCGAACGCAGGTCGTATCTCCTATTTCTCACATCCCCAAACTTCCGTGCTGGACACAAGGTCCACAATCACGTCTCTCTCAAGGCTTTGGGTGTTCTGGGTGAGCCGCATGGTCAGGATTATGGAAGCAAGGCCATTTGCGAGGGTCGGATCTTGGAGGCGCGCACGGATGGTCGGGGGGCAATGGCTCCACGCTCAGGATCGAATGCACAACGAGCTTCGTCATGGAGGCATTGGAGTCCCAGGCCGGATGGTAGTTCTTACGAAATGCCTCCGGCAGTTTAGGGTCTGGCACGCGCGGCCCGTAGAACTCACCCTCGAAGACCACCAGAACGGGATCACCGCTGCCGAAGACGTGCTCCCGTGAATTTGTCCTGTTCGACATGCGCAAGAGCCGCCGCCAGAGCCGGTGTGACTTCAGGGCGAACTCAACAGCGGTGCTCCTGCCTGAGCAACCCGACGTCACGAGGTATTGACCTTCTAAGCCGGCTAGGTATACCCCCTGAACACGAACTGTACGGTGCTCTCCTTGAGCAACCGTCGTTTGCAATGTGCAGAGCGGAATGAGCCGTGAAGCCGAAGGAGTTTGAGACGCTGGCGGCCCAGCTATCAGGACGGCGCATAACAGGCCCAAAACGTGATTTCGATCGCTCATGGCTTAACTCTCTCGTCTAGTGTGGAACCGATAGCTTTGGGGACGATGGTGTTACGCCGCTCACGACAGAGGGGCCTTGGTTATTTGGACCCATCGGCCGGCCACCCTGATTGTAATCAGGATTGTGGGCAAGGATCTGGTTGATGACTCCCGGCAGGAGGGCAGGCATTCCAGAGCCCACGCCCAGCGTGCAAGCGGTCGTTCCGCAGTTGTATTTTCGGGACTGATTCTCCATAGTTAAAATCGCGTTTGTGACTCCGTACGCCCGCTGCTCCGACTGATAGGGCGTAATATTCATACCAGCGTGGACTGCCTGACCATCTACAGTAAGCCCGCTCTTCACTACGTCCTGCGCATCAGCGACATGACTGCCTTCGTGTCCGACCGCTGCTGTATAATTGTCACCGCTGATCTTCGAGTTGATCGTCACATCGGAGTTAGCTCGAAGCTTCCCGGCTGCATCGTAACCGACTGTGGAAACAGTAGCGCCATTCTCACCCTTCGTGCTGAGGTCTTTGAAACCAACAGTGACGCCATTGTCTTGGTTTTTGGCTCCATAAGCACCGGCAGCACGCGCGATCTCCGCATTTTTCGAGCCACGCAGGCTGTCTAGGGCCTTTTCGAACTGTTTGTCCGCTGCCGTTGAACAATCGTTGCTATCCCTGCAGGTGTACATCCCACTTGGATCATTGTAACTCAGCGGGTTATTCCCTAAATAGGCGTATCGGTTAAGCGTCTGGGGATTTTCGAGATGGCCCCCTAGTAGGTCCGGCGTCAGCCAGCGCCCCAGCCCCGGGTTGTAGTCCCGGTGCAGCGCCGGGTCATTCCCCGTCTTCCAGTCCTGCTGCTTCATCCCCGCAAAGAACCGGTACCCGGTGTGGCTCCCTACGTCGTACCACTTCTGCCCCCACGGATAGAAATTCTGGTCTTCGATCACCGCGCCCGTCTGGTCCGTCACCATCGTCGCCGACTTCAGCGCGTTAGCATGGAACATCCGGTAGTCGCTGTTCGAGAAGACGTACACCCGCTGCCCCGCCACCCACAGCGTGTAGCGCGGACCGAACGTTCCTGTCCGCAGGCATTACAAGACAGCAGGGCTCCACGCTCAATCAAGCCGGCAATTGAGCGCGGCAAGCCGCTCGGCGTCCACGCTAAGCTCTCCCAGCGAATCGCGTCGGGCGACATTCCCCTCCAGTCCCAGCAGCAAGCCTTGGAACTCTGCCATCGTTGCCACTCGATGAGTCTCCGTAAAGACCGCCGCCTCAGCCTCCGATGCCGAGGGGAAGAACCTCCGGTAGAGTTCGATCTTCTGCTCCTCGCTCGCCCCGCTCCGCGACCGGCGAGCCCGGCTTCGAAGCCCAATCGGCTGCAGCCCCACGCGTTTTGCCGCTCGCCATGCAGTCGATGTCCTCAAAAAGGATCAGCGAGTTAGGCGGAACGTCGTTGATGGCAGACATTAATCTGCGGTCGTCGAAGTCATTAAGGTTAACCGCGTAGATCGACATCCCAAACCTCTTCGCCAGCGCGGAAGCAAGAGAGCTCTTGCCGGTTCCCGGGGGCCCGTAAAACAGATAGCCCCGGTGATAGGGCACTCCCAACTGCTCGTAGCGCTGCCTGGAGGCCTTGAACCGCTCGAGATCCTGAACCAGGCGTTCCCTCTCCCCCGCTTTCAGGATGACCGATTCCAGCAGACGCGGAACGTATCCGAGAACCCGCATCCAGTAATCGTCGTACACGAATAGCGAAGACTTCAGCCGGGTGTTCCTTTCGTGGCAGGAGGCAACGTCGTCCACAAAGCGCTTGAGAAAATCCTGGCGCCTGCCCACGGTTAAAAAGGTGAGGGATTCGCTGCGCCGTGGCGAGGCACCCTTGGTCTCTTCGCTGCGGTAGAAGTCCACCGCAAAGGGCCTGCCTGAGTACCAAAACCAATGCCGGCCCGGCGCCGGGATCATTGCCAGCGACCGGCCGCGCAAAGTGGTATCCAGGTCCAGGCGGCGAATCCTCTTGAGGAATCTCTGCTCCAGGAACCACTCCTTAACCCAGCCGAAAGCCGCGTCGTCATCCTTGACCGTGATCATCATGGTCGTCTGCGAGACGAACCACTCCCACGTCCAGACGGGCACGGCCCGCAGGTAAACTCCCACGCCCCCGATCACCATGAGCAGCAGCCCGCCGGAGGCGAACTGGTTATGCCCGCTCAGCATTTTTTTAAGAACTCAATCATTGCGATTCAGCGTCTAATGCGGACCATTCGATCCACAGTTTTCCCACCGCCTTCGCCCCCCCCTTCTTCAGGAAATACGCGGAGGGCGTCTCTTAGCCAGGGCTTGGTCGGCGGGCAGAAAATCTGGCGCCCTTCAAAAAGCGGAAAAGCGCTCGATTCCTACGCCCTGTGAAGTTCCGGACAGGCGCGGTTCACCCGCAAGCTGCCAGCATTATTGGGTTTGCTTTGAAGAACGTTCTAGATCAACCGGCGTGAGCAATAGACGCTCTAAAGCAACCCAAGCCCAGGAAGGACCGTCGTTGCGGCTGTAGCAAATTGGTCGTGTATTTAACCATTCTTAGCGTCCTTGCTTGCTTTAGTGCGGAAGGCAATATAGCTCAATTCTCCGCCTTCCGCAAGCCTTAAGCCCCATTAGGAGAACCCTGCGCAAGGCTGTGTCGAGACTCCAACGCGGAACTCGCGCTGGAAACCGCATTGGGATAGACAAATCAGGCTTGGGCGCGGCAGGTCCATCAACCCGGCGCTATGCACGAATAAATCAACCGATGCCTACATAGATCGCTCGATAAGATTCGCGGAGCCTTATATATCTAGCCTACTCTATTAGCTAGTTCAGCGCTCCACAATCGCGAAAATGGGATTTCTGGGACGTTTGGGACGTTTTTACATCGAATGGGCATGTGATTTAATATCATAATGTTACAAGGACACCGGGGCCGCTGAAATGGAGGCTTGTGGGCAAAAGTGTGTCATTTTGGTGCATCGTATAACTTTTACACGGTCGCGCGATACCCTCCAAAAGGAAGTCGCCTTGCACCCCTCCGCGCACGGATTGTGCTAAGCTGAAACCCGTCGCTCACAAGACTCGCTTCGTCTCACGAAGCAACCTCGGATAGCGCCTATGAAGATCCTGATCACCGGATCGAGCGGGCTGATCGGCTCCGCGCTGATTACTCTTCTCAAAACTCAAGGCCACCAAATTGTCCGCTTGATTCGCGGCAGTGCGGACCCCGCAGCCGGTGCAGCCACCTGGGACCCGCAAGCGGGCCGGCTCGATCCCAACACGTTCGAAGGCGTGCACGCGGTGGTAAATCTCGCAGGCGAGAGCATTGCCGCGGGGCGCTGGACTCCGGCGCGGAAGGCCCGCATCATGGAGAGCCGCGTGCAAGGGACCACGCTCCTCTCAGAAACCATGGCGCAACTGCCGCACCCGCCGGCGGTGCTGATTTCCGCTTCTGCGGTGGGCTACTACGGCTCGCGCGGCGATGAGCTGCTGCGCGAAGATGCACCGCCCGGCAAAGGCTTTCTGCCGGAAGTCTGCATAGCCTGGGAATCCGCCACCGCGCCCGCGCGCGAACGCGATATTCGCGTCGTCAACTTGCGGATCGGCATGGTCTTGAGCGACGCGGGCGGAGCGTTGCTTCCAATGGCCAGAGCCTTCAAGCTGGGTGTGGGCGGGAAGCTCGGCGACGGCCGGCAATTCATGGCCTGGAATGCGCACGACGACCAGGCCCAGGCTATTCTGCACGTCATGATGAATTCCAGCATCACCCGGCCCCTCAACGCACTCCCGCCGAATCCTGCGACCAACCAGCAAGTCACAGAAACGCTGGGAAAAGTTCTGCAGCGCCCCACGATTTTTTCGGTGCCCGCTTTCGCGGCGCGCCTCGTCTTTGGTGAGATGGCGGATGCGCTGCTTCTCTCCAGCGCGCACGTCAAACCCACGCGCCTCACTGCCGGCGGCTTCACCTTTCAGTTCCCCGGACTTGAAGGCGCGCTCCGGCAC
>JBJKQF010000291.1:0-6857 GCA_046705545.1 Terriglobia bacterium | reverse complement strand
ACCACGCCGTACATGCCGCGCGTCTCGAGCTTGTGCCCGGCCTGGATCGCGACGAGCCCGCTGAACCGCTCTCTCAACACAAAAACCGGCGCCAGGCGCAGCAGGCCGCCGGCCACGCATAGGGCCACGCCGATCCATCTCAGAGTGTCTCCGCCAAAGGTCCAGAAGCCGATCCGGTCGGTATAGGCCGAGAGATATGCCATAAGAAGCCCGATCACGCTGAAGGCGGCGAGCACCCAGCGGTTCTTCCTGTCCTCCTTCTCCCCCGTGCTCAAACCGCTGCTGCCGGAAAATACCGCCAAGATCACAAGCCCAACCGAAACCCACAGGAGCCCCTGGAACGCGGGGTGCGCGAAAAACGCATCCCAGCCTCCCCAGCCGAGAATCGAAAGCCCGAATTGGATGCCTAACGCCACAAGCCCGGTAATGAGAATCTTGACGCCGCTCGGCGCTTTCTTCTCTTGGGAATTTGACGTGAGGCCGGGATCCATGGCTTGATGATATCAAAATCAGCCGCGCAAACCTCTCCGGGAATAGGACCACCAACCAGTGCTGCTGACCGCAAGAACTGCGGTTCTCATTGTGGAATCCATGCTCGTTGCTGACGACACCCGCTTAGTCACAGGAATCCCATGTCCCGGTCACTCTTTCCCCCCTTAGCCGGCAATCCGGAAGGCCCTGCGTGAAATACGGAAGATTCTTAGAATCAGCGTGTTGGGGATATGCCCAATCGAAGTTCGGCTAGGTCACAAAGAGGACTTGGGAGACGCCTGGGACTGGACCCGGGGGATAACAATATAAGTTATTGATTATAATATGCTTATATAAATTTTGAGGTTAGAACGCGGAAACAGACCAAAAAGGTGTGTCAAAACTGAACATTGGGTAAAAATTACCCGAGCCCTTGAGCGCTAAATGGAAAAGGCAGCGGACTTCGCAATCCGCTGCCCCTTTCCGCCCGCCGGGCGTCCCGCAAGGGACGCTCCGGAAACTTTCCAGCCTGGACGCCTCCTAGACGTGCATCGGAGATTCGCCCGCAGGCCGGGTGATTTGGCAATCGAGCATCTTGTACTGCAGAGCCCGCACGCTGATGTTCAATATCCGCGCCGCCTCTTTGCGGCTTCCGCCCGTCATCTCAAGCGCCCGGATGATGGCCTCTTTTTCAGCCTCTTTCTTCAGCATGCGAACCTGGGACTTAAGGTCGCCCGGCCTGGCGCCAATTTCAGCCGGCTCCACGCGAGGCTGGCAATTTCTGCTGCCACCGTCGATCTCCAATTGGGACAGGACCTGCGATTCGTCGCCACAGATCACGTAGCGGCCGACGAAGTTTTCCAGTTGCCGGATGTTCCCAGGCCATGAATAGGACAAGCACGCCTCAAGCAGCATCGGAGAAACCGGAACTTGCGGCCGGCCAAGCCGTTCAGACCAAAGATTCATAAAATGTTCAATCAGGGGCGGAATGTCTTCGCGCCGCTCACGTAGAGGAGGAATATAGATCGAGTAGGCGCTGACACGGTAGTAGAGGTCTTCGCGAAATTGCTTGGTCGCGAGCGCCTGCTGGATGTTGACGTTCGTCGCCGCAAGGATTCTCACATCGACTTTCCGCGGAAACGGACTCCCCAGCCGCGCAAATTCGCCGTCCTGGAGGACGTGCAAAAACTTTGCCTGGGGCGCCACCGGCATCTCTGCGATTTCGTCCAGAAGGATTGTGCCCTTCTGGCAAATTTCAAACTTTCCGGGTTTTGCGCGGGTCGCTCCGGTAAAAGCCCCGGCTTCATGTCCGAAGAGCTCACTCTCCAGCAACTCTGAAGGAAGCGCTGCACAGTTTACCCTCATGAAAGTGCGGTGGGACCGGCAGGAGTAGGCGTGAATCAGCCGGGCCACTACTTCTTTCCCTGTTCCGCTTTCCCCCAGCAGGAGGACCGGAATGTCAAGACTCGCTATTTGCCGAACCTGTTCCAGAACCTTTTGCATGGCAGGGCTTGCCGCCACAAACCCGTTGCCGCCGCTTTGCCTGTTCGCTTCCTGCGAGGGCTGACCCATGCCACCGGCAGGTTGCTTCAACGCATCCTGGCGCTCGACTGTCCTCTCATCCTCAAACTCGGGTCTTTCCAACTGGTTTGGTATTGAACTGCTGATTGCACTCATCTCTTCCCCCCCCGAAAAACTAAATCATGCCGTAAGAAAAACTGGATCAAGAAAGCGTGCCTGAAATCCCTGCGATGAGTTCCTCTCCAGTCGCTGGCCTTCGACCCGAGCAGATCCAACGACTTTCACGTCAAACCAACCGCTCGAACGCCCTGTGATCCCAGGAACAAAGGTATAAACTTATGTATGATTCACCATGAAAGGCCACTTAGGCTGCCCCATATGCCTAAAAGGCCGCAGTGCCAGAAGGGTAACCTTCGGACCGGATGCATGACCGTTTTGATTAGAACCTGCAAACAATCGCTTTTCCCTCCCCCATTCTTGCTGATGAAGTGCAATAGTATTCCTCAAGCTATTGGAACTCAATGAGGCGATTCCAGGATTTAGACCAATCAAATACCGGAAAAAAGTTGCGGCAAAAACTGTAGAACTTTAGTAGCAGGCGAAAAGGGGTGAAGGTACTATGACAAGTGGTATAACAATGGGTGAGATACTAGTGATTGGGGGTCTGGGAGAATCAATAGAGGCTCCGGAACCGCCAAGCCATTCATTTGCATGGAACAACCCATTTAGACATCAAGAGAAATCCCTGAACTCAGGTAAATACCTCCTCTTGAAACCTCACGAATGGCTCTATCAAGGGCTCCCGCGGCTCGGCTTTTCAAGACATAACCTCGAACTCCTGCCTGGAGAGCCGCAAGGGCATATTGGCTTTCAGCGTGCAGACTAAGAAGAATTATCTTAGCCTTTTGATTCCAATGTAGGATTTCCTTGACGGCCTTAAGACTCTCCGCGAATCTATTCCCGGCATCCAAGATGGCAACATCGGGTCTAAATTCTTTCGTCAAGCGCACAGCATTCCAGTTGTCCGTGACTTCCGCGACCATTTCAAATCCCTGAGCTAAGAGGAGACCGCACAACTCCTTCCGGGCCGTTGCAAGGGTTTCTGTGAGAAGTACTTGCACGGGAACATCTGCACCCACTCCAGAACTGCGCACATCGTGAGTTTGGCTCATATCGGCCCGTCTAGGTCTAATCTACTCCCAAGCAACAAATCATCGGCGTCCCGTGTCGCTCTTGCGCACGAAGAAGGTTGAAAACAGCCACTGGAAGGGGACGCGCTGGTACTTGCCTTGACATGTTGATGTCCCGCCGCCCAATTTCCTCGAACAAAAAGAGAGAAATCCCCGGCCCGATTCGCTTCTAAAGCATTAATGTAACTACGTTAAACTCTGTTCAAGCATGTACAACAAAGCGCAGTTTAAGTTAGCGCCTTAGGAGAGTCAATCGAGTGAACACCTGATTTAGAGAGCGGGAAAACAAGGGTTTACAGATGTGTCAAGTTGGCAGGGACTAGCGCGTCCAGCATACGCAAGTCGCTAGGCTTGAATGATGCCTTTGCGGATTGCGTAACGAACCAAACCGGCGGTTTCGTGAATATCAAGCTTTTCCATGATCCTGGTGCGGTGCGATTCCGCTGTTTTGAAGCTCACCCCAAGCAGTGAGGCCACTTCTTTGGTCGTCTTTCCCTCCGCAACTAATTGCAGGACTTGGAGTTCTCTGGGAGTAAGATTCGCTTGAGGGGCCAGTTCGTCTTTGGTCAAATAGGCTTCAATGACAGCCTGAGATACTCCTGAACTCAAGTACGTTAACCCGCTGCCAACGTCCGTAATGGCCTGGATAAGATCCGCGGCGGCGCGCGTCTTCAAGACGTATCCCCGGATACCCGCCCGCATAGCCTGCAAAACATATTGGCGCTCGGTATGAACCGTCAAGAGAACAACCCGAATTTTGCTTCCGGAGAACTTGCGAATCTCTTCCGCCGCCCCGATCCCGTTCAGGACGGGCATTGAGAGGTCAAGGACCGCCACGTCAGGTTCATACTGCCGCGCCATTGTGATGGCCTCCTGTCCATTTGAGGCCTCGCACACGACTTTAAAGCCTTCCTCTTCAAGGAGGGCCTTCAAGCCTTGGCGTACAATCTGATGGTCATCAGCGAGTAGTATCTTGAGCGGCATTTTAGGTCGTTAACGGAACAGTCGCTAGAATTTCACATCCGTGGTCAGGGCTTGAGATAATTTCGCAGTTGCCGCCTACAAACTTAAGCCGCTCCCGCATATTAATCAAGCCGAACCCTCGCTCATCGGTGCTGGTCAGCGCCGCACGCAAGTTAAAACCGACGCCGTCGTCGCGCACCCGGCAATGCAATTCCGAGTCTGTCTGCTCCAATGTCACGGTGATGCTGGTCGCTTTCGCGTGCTTACTGGCGTTGGTTAGAGCTTCCTGAGTAACCCGATAGAGAACTTCCTCCACATGAGCCGGCAGACGGCCCACGCCGCTTCCTTCGACGCTAATCGGAACTCCCGTGCGCGCCGAGATCCCCTGGCCCAAAAACTCGATGGCAGGCACCAACCCCAAGTCGTCCAAGATGGTGGGGCGAAGCTCATGCGATAGCCTCCGCAACTGGCTCTCGATCTCGTCAAGCAACCCCTGTATTCCGCGGACCCGCTGGCCCTGGGCGGCGGGCAGATCGCGGGCCACAGACTCCAGTGCAATGTGGACCGAAGCCAGCAGCTGACCCGCCTCATCATGGAGGGCGTGGGCAATTCGCTTAGCTTCCTGCTCCAGAGCCTCGGTGAGGTGGCGCAGGGATTCACGCGCCCGCTTCCTTTCCGTAATGTCGCGGGCGATGGCCTGGATTCCAAAGGGCTTGTTTTCCCGGAAGACGAGCTGGCAGCTGATTTCAAGGGGGACTTGCCGGCCGTCTCTCGTCAATAATTCCAGTTCGCAAGGAACCGGCTCTTCCCCCATAATCTTGCGGTCCAACATTCGAAACGCCACGGCCTGGGACTCCGGCGCACAGATCTCCCCGATATTCATCCGCTTTGCTTCGTCCCGATCGTAGCCGATGATGCGCTCACCTGCCCTGTTCACCGAAACAAAATTTCCCAGCAGATCCGTGGTGAAGATGATATCGTTGGCGTTTTCGAAGAGCTCACGATAGCGCACCTCGCTCACGCGCAGAGCGTCATTGGCTTCGACATAGCCGCGGTAAGTAATTTCATAAGGCATCAGGCATTCGTCGAAAAACGCTTCTGCAGATTTCACCAGGCGCCTGCGGTCATTATTGCTGGGCGAAAGCATCGAAGGATATCCATCAGTCGCGCTTGCCGCTGAAGACTGTGGGGATCCTTCCTGGGCTAGCATGGGCAGAAGGACCTTCACCAAGGCATCGTGATGGATTGCCACCATTTCCGTAAGACAGAGCCCATTTGAAATAGCTTGGCGCCCAACCTCATAGGCGTCCTGCAGCGCTTTTTCCGAGGATTCCTGCAAATACTCTTCAAGCGCAGCGTTATAACGATCGATTACTTCATCCCTAACGGAGGGACGGTAAAGCTCTGGGAAAGACTCAACGGGGACGCTCGTCACGTCCTTGGTTCGAAGAGTTCGAAGCGTGCGGGCAGATGTTCTTCCGCTCTTTCTGTCTCGCTCCGTGTTCATTTCCACCTCTAGTTGCAGAGTCCAGTCCTGCCTGCTTGCCAACGCCTTGAAACTCCGCGCCGCTGAATCTGTTCTTGGCGTTTTGGTGACAAAACGTTCATAGTGTTCTTTCAGCAGAGACTAAAGGGGGGAATAAATTTGGTCTAGGAGCGTCTCTTCCCCCGGCGGGACCAGGGTTGCAGTTTTCTCTCTCTATTACCACTGGCGCTTGAGAGAAGCTGCTGCAAACGCTCTCTGGAAGTTCAAGGCCTCTCGTCCCCCCCGTTCTGAGAAACCCTACTTTATCCTTCCCAATCCAGACTCCTTATCTCAGTAGACAACGAGCAGGGTTGGGAGTGTCCTACTTCCGGCTACATTCCGTTCCGAATCATGCTTCACAAATCTGTTATGGCCGCCACGCGTTCTTTCGGCTGGGAAAAGGTTTGCATATTCTACCAGCCAAGAACGCAATCGCCGTACCCCAGTTAAGGTGTTCGCCGGAGCCCTCTCGCTTCAACCCGGAAGAGAAATCAGGCACGGTGCGCCACCTCCATACGTCTGTATAACTCATACAACTATCATAGAAAATTTCCCCCAACAAGTAGTCACGGGGGTATTGTCACTACAATTACCCTCCGTAAGAAGACCTCCAGACCATGCCCTTAACCGGCAGAACTTATTGAAGTAACACCTCAAATTCGACTCTTCCGTAAGGCTCTTCAGAGGAAATATAATCAAATATTCAATAGGTTTGTTTCTAGAAATCTCTCTTGCCGAGTATCTAAACCAATCCGAAGTTTCAGGCGGTCCGATCAATCGTCGCACCTAAGACTCGCTACCAGGGAGTTTCCGGGTGAAACGTTCCGCACAACATACCTGCCACTCCGTGGTCCAACGGTGCAAATGACTGTCTGCAACGTCTGGATCACGCGATAAATCGGCCTTCCCGCCCCCGGGTTTCAAACCCACCCGGCGGTAATGAGCTTGGTGAAATCGCAAACTTCCTTCTAAATGAGAAATCCTTTGCACAATGCCGCTTCCTATCTCACAGGGGTCCTGAGAAGAGCCGCCCTCGGATCAAAAGTCTGTTTACTCTCTTTTAAAATGCCTGGCGCAGCACTGCAGGAACCTATTAGGTAGAATCGGATCCCTTTTCCAATCTCTGAGCAAACGGACATTCTTGCGACGCGTGCGCTATCCACATGGGGAGAAGCAGAAAATCACGC
>JBJKQF010000290.1:0-9727 GCA_046705545.1 Terriglobia bacterium | reverse complement strand
TTTCTTCACAGGAACTCAACTCCTCCGTGGGAGCCGGCTCCTCCGTAACTTCCGCCGGCGTAACCGCCAACGCTTCAGCAGCCGCAGCGCGCTCCGCTTCAAGGGCCGCGGCGGCGGCAGCCTCCTCCGCCGCCTTCGCCCTCTCCAGCTCTTCCCGTCCCTTTTCAAAGTAATCGGTGACCACACGGCGAATGCGGTCGACGGTCTTGTCGCCAATGCCCTGGATCTCCACAAGGTCTTCCGGAGTCATTTGGGCCAACTGCTCAACGCTTTCAACGCCGTGTTCACGCAGCCGCTCCAAAGTCTTGTCGCCCAACCCGGCCAATTCTGAAATGGGAGCCCCACGCAACGCCATCGCGGCCATCTGAGACTCGATTTCCTGGCGCTTCTCCTCTTCGCTCTTGATGTCGATCTGCCAGCCCAGCAGCTTGGCGGCGAGGCGAACGTTTTGCCCCTTCTTGCCAATCGCCAGGGAGAGTTGAGAATCGTCAACGATCACTTCCAGGTGTCTCTGCTCGATGTCCACGATGGAAACGTGGTTAATCTTGGCAGGACTTAGAGCGTTCGCGGCAAAGGTCACCGGGTCTTCGTTGTATTCAATGATGTCGATTTTCTCGCCGCGCAATTCCCGGATCACCGACTGCACGCGCATGCCCTTCATACCCACGCACGCACCCACGCAATCCACGTCCGGGTCACGCGAATAGACCGCCACCTTGGTGCGCTCGCCGGCCTCGCGGGCCAAAGCTTTCACCACCACGGTGCCGTCGTAGATTTCCGGCACTTCCATCTCAAAGAGTTTCTGCACCAAGCTGGGGTCGGCCCTGGAAGCAATCACTTGAGGACCCCGCGCAGCGCGGTCCACCATGGTGATCACCACCCGCACGCGGTCGCCGATCTGGTAAGTTTCCAGGCGTGATTGCTCGCGCCGCGGCATGCGGGCTTCGGTCCGCCCCAGGTCCAAGATCACGTCCGGGCCTTCCATGCGCTTCACTGTGCAGTTCACCAATTCTCCGAGCCGCTGGCTGTACTCGGCATAAACGGTGTCCCGCTCCGCCTCCCGAACCTTCTGGAAAATCACCTGCTTGGCGGTCTGGGCCGCGATGCGCCCCAGAACATCGGTAGCTTTGGGAATGCGAACTTCTCCCTCCACCTCCACCTCAGGATTCCACTTGCGGCCCTCCGCCAGAGAAATTTCGTGGTCCGGGTCGGCGACGTCCTCCACCACCTTCTTGACCGCGTAAACTTCTACCAAGCCGGAATCGGGGTTGAAGTGCGATACCAGGTCTTCAGCGCTCTTATAGTATTTTCGGGTGGCCACCAGTATGGCATCCTCGACCGCCGCAATCACAATTTGCGGGTCAATGCCTTTCTCGCGGCTCAATTGGTCAATCGTTTGAAATAGAAGACTGGTCCCCACGATAATCCTCCAGCTAACTTGCTTGTCCCCGGCCAGTCTGAAAACCGGCCCGGACATCACGGAGCGGGGCCATCCCGCTCAAACCCGCCTACGGGTTACAGATCCGGCAGAAGTCTGGCTTTCGAAATGTTCGACAGCTCAACTTCCGCAATGCCCTCCTGGTCGAGGTCAATCTTGACACGGCCTTCTTCAAATCCTGCGAGCCTACCCTCAAGAACTTTCCGGTCAGCCACAGGTTCCCGCAACACCACCCTGGCCCGCCGCCCTGTGAAATAGGCGTACTCGCGGGGTTTCGCAAGCTTCCGGTCCAGGCCCGGGGAAGAGACTTCAAGTAAATAGCTCCCTGGGAAGAAATCCTCAACGTCAAGAATAGCACTCATTTGCTCGCTTACCAGGGCGCAGTCCGCATGAGACACGCCACCGGGCTTGTCGATGTAAACTCGCAGCAACGGATTGGAGCTTCCGCCTTTGAGTTCGACGTCAATCAGCGTCAGACCTTCGCCGCTCGCCACGCGCTCAGCGATGGTTTCAATTTCTACCAAGTCAGCGGTCATCTCAAATGGAACGGTATAAACGGCCCTCAGCCGGCCGCCCTCATCGAAACCATAACGTGCTGTTCCAATAAAAAAGTGGGCTTCCGCCCACCCCCGACGTCTGCTCTCACAAAATTATAGCGTTACGGGCACGCCAACGCAAGCAGGCCCCCTCTTTTGACTTCGAAAATTGCGACGAAGCTTCGCCCCGGCAACGTTCACAGTGCCGAGAGATGTGAGGGATTACTGTTACCCGAGATCGAGAGCAAACAGAGGATGGGAAAGGAGAGCGCCTTCCGGGCAGACTTAGCTTTTGCCAAGCCAGAGGTGTACGAAGCGATGGCCCGGAACTAACATGCCATCTCTTTACGGCCATGCTGAGGCCGATCAAGTTGCTGCACTTGCCATCAGGTTAGGGGTTGAGAGAATTTCGGGAGTTAACAGGGAGGGGTCAAGGCATCCTAGAAATCGCGCAGAAAAACAGGGCGACGAGCCGGTCGCCCGCAGCCCAAAGGCGCACCGCTGTCTGCTAAATGGTACGCAGGATTGTGGGCTGCAAAACTGTGCTTGCGAACGGACCGGCAGAAGGTTAACGTGAGGTCTTTTGGGTACCTAGAGAGGAAATTCTCGCTTAAAGGCTGAGCAGCCAGCTTAGCCAAGCGCGCAACGCATGGTGCCCGGAGGCCTCGGGGGATCGAGTCACTTTCCAGGTCCAGAGCTGAGGCAGCCTACATATCCAGGTAAATCGTGTCAACCCCGCCGGTCATGCGGCGGGGCGCGGGGCGGGATCTTGACACGCGCTCGTTGGGCACGCTGCCCTTGCGGCCCTTTGCCTGATTGCGGGAACAAGGAGGAGAAAAATTATGGAGCGCCGTGATTTGCTGAAACGGCTGGTTATCGCAGGATTTGCTGCGGGACTTTGGGAACAACGGGATGAGCAGCTTTGGGCCACGACGGCCCCGTCTTCAAGGGGAAGCAAATTGTTCCCAGACGGCATTCCCCCTTTGAAGTGGTCGGAATTTGAGGCAGCGGGCTTTTCGACTCCGGCTTGCGGCGTGATATACGACCGCAAGCACCGGCCCGTTCAGGGCATGGCGCTGGGCGGTATCGATACGGGCTACATGAGCCTTGAAATCGACTCGACTTTGGGCTATTGCACCATCTTCAATTCCATCTGTCCGCAGCGCGGCCCTTTGAAGCTGCCATTCCTGGGATTGACGGTTGGCAAACAAACCTGGCTCTTGAGCAGCCCGGAGGGAGCCTTTGGTGAATACATGTTCAACGGCGTGCAGACTCCGACGGACATCCGCTATTGGGGGCATTATCCGGGAGCGGACTTAGAGTATGAAATGCCGGGCTCGCCCGTTTCTGCCGGATTGCGAGTCTGGTCTCCCTTTCTTCCCGGCGATGCAGCCACTAGCAACACGCCGGGAGCCGTTTTTGAAGTTCACCTCCACAATCGCTCAAAACATCCCCAAGAAGGGCGGATCGCCTTTACCTTTCCCGGGCCTACCCAAGCGGAAGCTCAAATCACCACAGGCAGCCCGCGAAAGGAAATCCACAGGCCGTGGTATGGCTGGGTGGCCACGGCTCCGGAGCCCACGACGACTGTACGAAGAACCGTGCGTGGTGATTTTTCCGGCCTCGTGGTTTCTTCCGCCAAGGTCAAGGAGATCGGGTACGCAATCGGCGTTGCCGCGGAGACGGAAGTGCAAACCGGAGGCGCATTATCCGGGAGCGAGATCCCTTACAGCAGCGGCGGAGCATGGGCTCGCATCGGAACGGAACTTCCCGGCGCCTCCGCTGAGAGGTTTGGCGGATCGGTCTCGGTGGGGTATCGCCTCGAGCCGGGAGAAACGAAGACTGTTCCCTTTGTACTTACTTGGTATGCTCCCATGTGGATTGGAGAAGGCCCACACACCTTCATGCATATGTATGCAACACGTTTCAAGGGCGCCCTGCATGTAGCGAATTTTCTATCAAGAAATCATCAATCTCTTGGTCGTCGTGTATTGGCGTGGCAGCAAGTCATATTTTCAGAGAAGAACCTTCCATTGTGGCTCCGCGAATCATTAGTCAATATTCTGTACCTGTTTCCGGTGAACAGTCTCTGGGCCGCTGCTCGGCCTCCAATTGGTCCCTGGTGCCGTCCGGAAGACGGGTTGTTCGGCATGATTGACGGCATTGTGGAAGACCCGGCAGTGGAGCCCATGCCAGATACCTTCTATGCTAACGCCCCCATTGTCTATTTTTTCCCTGACCTGGCTCTTTCTACCATGCGAGGATACAAAGCCTACCAATTCTGGAACGGCGCTGCGCCTTGGATTTTCGGCGGAAATGTAGGGGCTGCAACGGGAGGCTACAGCGCCACCACGGGAACGGAAATGGCCATGCCGACGCCCGGCTATCAAGCCACAACGACCGGCCCATGTTATGTGGATATGGTAGACCGCTATTGGCAACGGACGCAGAATGACTCTGTTCTTGAGGAATTCTATACTTCTATCAAGCGGAATACCCTCTACACGATGCAACTCCGTAAAGGAAACGACGGAGCGGCAATCATCAGCGTGCCAACCGGTGATGTAGACCCATACAGGCCGCAAACCAAACCGGGTTACTTCTTGGAGTGGTTTGAAGCCATCCTCTGGTACGGCATGACCCCTCACGGAGGGGGCATCCATTTGGCCAACTTGCGAATGGCCGAGCGAATGGCAGAGAAGGTGCGAGACAAGGCTTTTGCGGCGCAATGTCGGGAATGGTTCCGAGAAGGGAGCCATGCTTTGGAAATGGAGTTGTGGACTGGCAAGTATTACTTGGCGTATTACGAGCCGACTGCAGAAAAGAAATCCGAGGATATTTTTGCTTATCAGTTGGATGGAGATTGGATGGTGAGATTCCACGGGCTGCCGGCGGTCTTCGACCCGGGCCGGGCAAAGACGACTCTTGAGACCATCAAGCGCACGTGCGTCAGCCTGACTCCCTACGGTGCAGTTGATATGGCCCACCCCGATGGTACCCTCGCCCAGAGCGTAGGATACGGTCCATATGCGTTCTTTGTTCCCGAGCTTTATATGCTGGCAATGACGTATATGTACGACGCAGGCCAGCGAGAATTCGGGTTGGACCTGGCGCGCCGGTGCACGGAGGTTCTGACCATTGAAAATGGCTTCGAATGGAACCAACCGAACATCGTGCGCGGCGATAATGGCGAGCCTTTGTTCGGCAGTCATTACGATCAGAATATGATGTTGTGGGCGTTGCCGGCGGCGGCGGCAGGGCAGGATATCAAGGAGTTTTGCGCGCCGGGCGGCTTTGTGGACCGAATCATTCAGGCAGCCAAGAACGGCTGAAGCGGCCGGTTCTCTGAACCCCCGCACATTTACAGATTCCCTGCTGCAAGGCGCTTGTGGCGCGGTTCGTTTTCCTATTCGGGGTGTTCCGATGGAACTTGAGGGGGTTGAAACTTCTGCCGCCATTTGCTAGGCTCCCACGGAGCAATCCATGGCAACCCCATGCAGAAAGTGTGGAGCGACCAAGACCGAGTCTGTTTACCACGGATTTTTTTACGCTCTTGCCAGGAAATTCGGCTATCGGCTGCGCGTCTGCTCCCGATGCCAGCGTTATCGCCTGCTCCATCTCAATGAACATCCCGACGCGCCCGTCGTACGCGATTCCCCGCGAAAGTCCGAGCCCCAGCCTCAGCCCTCTCTGCCAGAGTCCCAAGGCCGGAAATCTCGAAGCTGCCCGCGCTGCGGAAGCATGGATTATCAGAGGTCCAGGCGCCACTGGCATGAGCGTCTCTATCGCCGCTGCCCGATGGCGCGGTGCCGGCAGTGCCAAAAGCGGTTTCCTCTTGCATCCCTTTGACGTAGAGAACAGCATTTCTCCCCGCGTTCCCGGGCGTTGGCAGGCGTTCGGATTTCTCTTTAGTTTTTGGGGTAGGAAAGATCAAGCTGTGGCTAAAGACCTACAAAACATGGTACACCATCGCCCATGACCAAACGTTCCATCAACCAGCGCATTGCGGCCTCCGCCGGCATCGTCATGGCCAGCGTCTTGGTCAGCCGCCTGCTCGGATTCCTGCGCGAGTGGGCCGTGGCCCACCAGTTCGGATCGACGGCCGTGACGGACGCCTACTACACGGCCTTCACGCTTCCGGATTTTGTGAATTACCTCGTGGCCGGCGCGTCCCTCAGCATCACGTTCATTCCGGTCTTCGCCAAATACCTTGCCGAGGATAATGAGGAAGAAGGGTGGCACGTCTTTTCAACCGTCATCACTTCCATGGTGCTTCTGCTGCTGATTCTGGTGGTGGTGGGAGAGTTTTTCGCTCCGCAGCTTCTCCACCTGATCGCGCCGGGATTCAACCCTGCTGAAAAGGCTCGTTCAGTATTCCTGACGCGCCTGATGATGCCGGCGCAAATCTTCTTTTATCTTGGCAGCGTTCTGAGCGCAGTTCAGTATGCCAAAGGCCGCTTCCTGATCCCTTCCCTCGCTCCGGTCATTTACAACCTGGGAATCATCCTGGGCGGCCTGCTGCTGGCTTCAACCATTGGGATTACAGGATTTTCCGTCGGCGTTCTCGCGGGGGCATTGGCAGGAAACTTCCTCCTCCAAATCCACGGCGCGCGGCGCGTGGGAGCGCGATTCAAGCCCAACTTGAACCTCCGTCATCCCGGCTTCAAGATGTTCATCAAGCTCGCCGTACCCATCATGCTGGCGCTTTCACTGGTCTTTTCAGATGACTGGATTATCCGCTGGTTCGGGTCTTATCTGGCTCCCGCCTCCATCACCTGGCTCAGCTATGCCAAGTTCCTGATGAGGGTTCCGCTAGGAGTGGTGGGCCAGGCTGTCGGCGTCGCCTCATTTCCCTTCCTCGCCCAACTCTACGCCGAAAGAAAATATGACGAACTCAACCGCACCCTCAACTCCACGTTGAAAGGACTTCTCCTGCTGATCGTGCCGATCTCCGCGATGTCCATCGCCTTGAGCCGGCCGCTGGTCTATTTTGTTTTCTCCTATACGCGGCTTCGCCCTCCGGATCTGAACGCCACCGCCGCGGCTCTGGCGCTCTTTTCGGTTGGCATGTTCGCTTGGGGCGCGCAGAGCATCCTGGCGCGGGGTTTTTACGCCGGGCGCGACACGTTGCGGCCGGCACTGATCGGTACGGCGGTAACCCTGCTGAATCTGCCCGTCTATTGGTTGCTCGTCAAACCCATGCAGTACAAGGGGCTGGCGCTGGCAAGCTCCATCGGTGTATCGGCTTACGCCATCGCGCTTTTCGTGATCCTCTATCGCCGCACCGCCAACCGGGGTGCAATGGGCATGACGGGATTCTTCCTGAAGGTTGCAGCTGCCTCAGTGGTAGGAGCAGGAGGAGCCTACGGGGTGGTTCGCTGGCTCGAGCTTCGCATCCATTGGCAAGCTACGCCCGGCGCATTCCTTATCCTGATTGTAGCCACACCCGTGGGGCTGGGTTTAACGGTGTTAATGGCAAGGCTGCTTCGCATTCGGGAGCTTAATGACTACCTGCGAAGGCTTCCTCTGCCGGCCTGGCTTAGCAGCAAATCCGCGAGCTAAAAGGCCACATCGGGCAACGTCACTTCTTCACTTTCCAATGCAAAACCTGGAGAAGATCATTCCCAGGATGTCTTCGACGTCGGTTGTTCCTGTCAGGGCGTCCAGTTGATGGAGGGCGTCGTACAGGTCAAGGAGAAGCATCTCATGATGCACCTGGAGGCCGGCCGCGCGACTGCAGCGGTCGAGCGCCGCCAGCGCAGCCTGGAGAAGTTGTTGATGGCGAAGGTTCGTGACCATCTCTCCTTCTGACCCAAGGTGGCCACCTGCCGCGACACGAAGGATCCCATCTCGAAGATCCTCGCACCCTTGGCCGTTTAAAGCAGATACCGAAATAATCTCCAAATGCGGAGAGTTGTCACCGCCTTCAGAGAGGACCGCCTGTTCAATTTTTTCCTTCGGCGTGCGAAGTGGCAGGTCCGACTTGTTGGCCGCCACCAGCATGGCTCCCAGGCGCAGCGTGTTGCGGAGTAACACGGAGTCCTCTTCCGTCCAGTTCTGCGACGTGTCCACCACCAGCAACCGGAGGTCGGAGTCCGCCATCGCCTGATGAGACCGCTCGACGCCCAGCTTCTCCACGTCGTCGCTTGATTCCCTGATTCCCGCTGTATCCACCAACCGCAGAGGGATGCCGCCGATCGAGGCCGTTTCCGTCACGAGATCCCTCGTGGTTCCGGGAATGGCCGTCACAATCGCTCGCTCCATGTTCAAGAGGCGGTTGAAAAGGCTCGATTTCCCGACGTTGGGACGTCCCACGATAGAGAGGCTCAGGCCCTCACGGACGATCCGGCCATAGCCGTAACCTTCCGCCAACTTGCCCAGGTCCGCGCGAATGGCATCCAGCCGCTTTAGGATTTCCGGCCAATCCATCACCGCCACATCGTCGTCCGCAAAGTCGATGCCGGCCTCAAGCATGGCAATCAATTCCAGCAAGGATTGTTTGTGCGGCTTCAGGCGGGCGGAGAACGCGCCCCCAAGCTGGGTTGCAGCAACCCTGGCTTGGTATAAAGTTCGAGCTTCAATCAGGTCGCGAATGGCTTCAGCCTGGATCAGGTCAATCCGGCCGTTCAGGAAGGCGCGCATTGTAAACTCGCCGGGCTCTGCGGCCCTGGCGCCCCGCGCGAGGCAACATTCAACCAGATAACCCAGAATCACAGGAGCACCGTGGCAGGAAATTTCAACCACATCTTCTCCCGTGTACGAATGCGGCCGGCGGTAGAAGGTGACGACGACTTCGTCCAGGATCTTTCCGGTCTGGGGGTCCACGGCGGCGGCCAGCGTTGAGCGTTGTGGTTCAGGAGGCTGTTTTCCCAGCCGGACCAATCCAGAGATGATCTCCTCGCAGCGTCCCCCGGAAAGACGCACCACCCCGATCCCCCCTCGGCCGGGCGGCGTGGCGATCGCCACGATGGTGTCTTCTTTCATCACCTCAGGACCTGTGGATCAGTTTGAAGAGGAAGGATCAGCGGGAAAGATAACGACCTTGCGAAGCTGGCCGAAGCCCTCGCTTAAGGTTCGGACACCCGCATGATCTTTGAGCGCCAAGTGAACGATCCGGCGCTCGCGTGGATTCATGGGATTCAGGGAAAACGGACTGCCGGTCTCGATTACTTGGCGGGCCGCCATGGTGGCCGTGAGCTTCAGTTCCTCCGCGCGCACCTGCCGCCAACCCTTGCAGTCAAAAACGACTTTGCCGAAAGCGTTTTCTTCGGCGCGAACGGCCTTGAGCACCACATACTCCAGCGCATCAAGTACAGCCGCGTTCTTCTCGAGCAGCAAATCGGAATCCGCGCCTTCGAACTCCACCACGATTCCCACCCCTCCAGCTGTTTGCTCCGCGGGGTCGCACACCCGCACCGTGGATTTCAGATCAAATCCCCCGTGGCGGATGATCTTTTCTACCAGCGACTCGATCTTCGCCAGCTCGTTATCCGCGGATTGCCCGGAAGGGAAATCTTCCATCATCATTTCTGCGCGTCCGCCTTGCCCCCGCCCGCTTTGAGAGGCGCCAAAGGCGGATGTTTGGGAGTGAAATAGCGGTTGATGAATAATTGCTGGGCGATGCCCTCCAGGTTAGCAGCCAAAAAGTAGAGCACCAGGCCGCTGGCCAGCCTGAAGAACATTAATCCAAAAACCAGCGGCATGATCAACATCATCCGCTTCTGGTTTGGATCGGCCGTGGCCATAGGAGTCA
>JBJKQF010000289.1:0-4273 GCA_046705545.1 Terriglobia bacterium | reverse complement strand
AGTCGTAGAGTAAATGACAGATGTAGGAGGATGGAACGCATGCCGGTCCCCAAGCTTAGCAAGCTGGATCTTCAAATCATGGAAGCCTTGTGGAGTCGCGGAGCATTGTGCATTCGGGAGATCCAGGAATCCTTTCCCGAAGCAAACCGCCCCGCTTACACCACCGTTCAGACCATCGTTAATCGGCTCGAAGCCAAGAAGGCAGTGCGCCGCGCCAAGAAAATAAGTAACGCCTATATCTTTGAAGCGGTCATTTCCCGCCGCGGCGCGCAACGGCGATTGATTGACGAGTTGTTGGCTTTATTTAACGGCCAATCCCAACCGATCGTGTTGCACCTTGTCCAATGCGGAGAGTTGACCGTAAAGGATGTGAGGGAAGCGGAACAGACCCTTCGCAAACTGGTACAGGAGGAGGCCTCTTGAAACATGCCTTTGGGTCATCGACTGCTTTTTCTCCCGTGCCCCTGCGCCCCATGCTGGGGGACGCGTTCGCTTTTCACCGCGCCGGTTGCGCTGCCGGTGAGATTGACCGCTCCGGGCCCCGCCGGGCACTGATCCACGTTGGATCTGGCTGAGCCTCGGAGCGTGTAGTGCCGGCCGTGCGCGAGCAAGTGACCAAAGTCCAGCGCCTGCTGGCACGATTAGGGTTACGGGTCTTACTAAATTTCACCGGGGTGGCCGTGGGGCCGGGCTATTCACGAAGCGCAGTTTGAGGACGGCAGGGATGGGCGCCGGATTGACCTTAGCGCCGACGGTAAGTCCAAGGGAAAGGTGTATGGTCCAATTCACTAAGTGGAGAACTTTACGGCCCTTATCGAACACAACCTGGCTCCGGCCTCGATGGATAGCGTGCGTGCTCGTGACGGCAAGTTTTTTCTCCGGATGTGGGGGCTCAACTGCGCCGTCGAACCCAAACGTCCAATTACCTAGCCTCCAGTTCGAGGTGGACAACGCGGTGAATGCTTATATGACGGCTTACGGAGTGCCAGGCGTAACGGTCGCCGTCGCTCAAAATGGCAAAATCCTCTACGCGCATGGATATGGTTACGATGGCGACAATCGAGCGACGAAGCCAGCGGATATTTTCGAGATCGGCTCCATCACCAAGCAGTTCACTGCCGCACTTATCATGAAGCTACAGGAGCAGGGTAAGCTGAACGTGGACGATTCCATCACAAAGTATTTGCCGCAATATGGATTCCCTTCGGCGATCACTCTCCGCATGTTATTGACACACACCTCGGGACTCGCTAATTACACAAGTTTTTCCCAGATGGCGGGGTGGGCTGCAAATGGAGTTTCGGTGGACACGGTGCTGACAGCGATCGGCCAAGCCCCACTGCAATTTACGCCTGGAGCCCTGTACGAGTACTCCAACAGCAACTACTTTGCGTTGGGCGCGATCATTGAAGCGGTCACCGGCAAATCCTACGAGGCCAACCTCGATCAGTACATCATTCAGCCGCTAGGTCTGCAAAACACCTACTACCAACTTCCACCCGCGGCTCTGGCAGCTACCGGATATAGCGGCTCTGTCCCCGTGATTCCATGGACGCGCTCATCTGCCTTCGCCGCCGGAGCGCTGAGCACGAACGTGTACGACCTTGTAACTTGGGAGAATGCGTTGATGACCGGGAAGGTGGTTTTGGAGGCTTCTTTCCAGGAGATGACGACGTCCAACGGATTTATTACGAATATACTTCCATATGTGAACGGAGGATCATACGGGTTTGGACTTGTGCTCGGGACAACCAACGGTCACGCGATTATGACCCACAATGGAGGTGTCCCCGGCTTCATAACGGACGAATTGGTTTTCCTGGATAGCGGTGTCACCGTGGTGGAATTGACTGACTCCAGCTCAGTCAACCTAACCCGGGGATTCTCCCCCCTCGTGGGTAGCGCGTGCAGCTCAGCGGAACTGCACAGCGTGTGCGGAGCAACCTAGGGGACGATAGGCCCAAAATGTTCAACGAGAACACCTCGCAATTGCATGCTGTGTGGCTCCTGGCGCTTGGCCTGAGCTTGGTTCCGGCGCTTGTACCCTGCGTCCTGAGAGCCCAGGCGGTCAACCCGCAAGAAGTTTCAACTCAGGACGTTCAGCCCGCTGTCACGTTCAAAACCGAACGCAACCTGGTGGTGGTGCGCGCGGTGGTTCGCGACGCGAAGGGAAAGGTGGTCGAGGGTCTCCACCAAAAAGACTTTGAAATCCTCGATCGCGGGAAGCCTCAAGCGATTGTGAGTTTCTCGCTGGAGAAGCCCGCCTCCCATGCTCCTGCTCCGGGCCAGCCTGCCGAAAGCCCCGGAAGCGAATCGAAGGCGGAGGTGCGCATGCCGGCATCGACGCCCACGCGGTTTGTGGCGCTGCTTTTCGATGACGTGAACACGCCGTTTGAGGATTTGGTGCGCACCCGCAACGCGGCAGATCATTTTCTCGCCCAATCGGTCCAGCCCGGGGACCGCGTGGCGCTGTTCACTTCCTCGGGACAGGGCCAAGTCGACTTCACGAGCAGATTGGCGCAGGTCCGTCAGGCGCTCCTGGAGCTTCGCGCCCGCCCCATCGCCCCGGGGGGGCAGGGGCCTGGGATAATTACGGAGCAGAGTTTAACCACGGAGATGCCAGCCTACATTGCGTAACTCATTGCCGAGCTAAGAGACCCCAATGCCTTAGCTTTGGTGACGGGCTGCCCTCCGGATCGGCAAAACCCTCCCCGCGGCAGTGGTATGCCGCCTGGACCTGGCGGCGGTATAGAGGCGATGCAGGAATGCAGTGTGCTGATACCACAGGCGAAGGTCGATGCGCGGCGTTCGCTGTCGTTTGCGGACACGCAATCAACAGCGGTGTTACGTGAGGTTGAATCCATCGTTCAGCGAATGACCTCGCTCCCCGGCCAACGCAGCATCGTGATCGTCTCCGGGGGGTTTCAGACGTACTCGCCTGACTTCGGCTACCAACTTGACCGGATCACCGACCGTGCTTTGCGAGCCGGCGTCATCATCAACGCCCTCGACGCCCGCGGGCTGTACGGGGACCCCTTGGTCAGCAACATCAACGCCACGTTTCCCGTCGATCCTGACGCTGGTCCGATGATGGCCGGGATGATACGGGAAGGGGTCCGGCGCAAAACCGAGGCCATGCGGGAACTTACCCATGATACGGGTGGCGTTTTCTTTGAAAATAGCAACGATTTGGACGCGGGCTTTCGAAAAGTCGCGGGGACACCGGAAGCCTACTATCTTCTGGCCTTTTCGCCGCGGAACCTGAAACCCAATGGCGCCTACCACCGGATTCGGGTCAAGCTGCCTGGCCTGAAAGGTCTCACGGTTCAGGCGCGCCGGGGCTATTTTGCCCCCAGAAAATCGGAAAACGCCGCCTCGGAGGCAAAGGAGGAACTGCGCAACGCACTCTTTTCCCGGGTCGAAGCGCACGATCTGCCCATCGACGTGCGTACCCAATTCTTCAAGGAGTCGGAGTCCAAGGCAAATATAACCGTCTTTACACATATTGGCCTTCGCACTTTGCATTTCGTCAAGGAAGGCGACCGCAACGTCAATCAACTGACGTTTGTGACGGCGCTTTTTGATCAGGATGGCCACATGGTGTCCGTCCAGCAGAAGGTTCTGTATTTTCGGATGCACGACGCCACGCTGCAGAGGTTTCTGCAAACGGGCGTGACGATTCGCAACGATTTCGACTCTGCACCCGGAACCTATCAGGTCCGCGAGGTGGTGCGGGATTCCCGGAGCGGCCAAATCTCCAGCCTGAACCGCTCTGTGGAGATTCCTTATTAGTGGGAGGTGAGATCATGTCGCGACGTTATTTACTGCAGGCGGCCGGACTTCTGATATCTCTGGGCTGGTTGGGATTGCAGCCCGCCGCAGCGCCCGCCGCCCCCCGCAGCGGCCAGAATCCCCCGGCTGTATCGGCCAAGCCAGAGGTGATCAAGACGCAGAGCAACCTGGTTCTTGTTGACGTGATCGCCACGGACAAGAAGGGGCATTACATCACCAACTTGGAGAAGCAGGACTTCCGCGTCTTCGAGGACGGCAAGAAGCAGACCATCACTACCTTCTCACAGGAAGCGGAGGCTCGACCCGGCGCAACGCGCTACATGGTCCTGTTCTTTGACGATTCCACCATGGACGCGGGCCAGCAAATCCGGGCTCGGCAGGAAGCGGCAAAGTTCGTGGAAAGCACTGCGTCCCCGGATCGGCAAATGGCGGTCGTGGATTTTGGGGGGACTTTGCGGGTGACCCAGAACTTTACGGCCGA
>JBJKQF010000288.1:0-15043 GCA_046705545.1 Terriglobia bacterium | reverse complement strand
CCCTATTTTGTGGGGAATCCCAACCTGGCTCCGGAGCGTGCCCGGACACTGGATTACGGAGTGGAGCAGCGCTTCTGGCAAGGCCGTGGCAAGCTGGAATTGGATGGCTTTGACAACCTGTTCCGTGACCAAATCGCGTTTGAGACCACAAATTACCAGACCTTCAGCGGCACATATTTTAATATCGGCCGGGCCAGGGCGAAGGGCGCAGAAGTTATCCTGGAGCTCGCGCCACTGAAAGGCCTTAAAGCAACCGGAAGTTATACTTATGTGGATTCCGAAGTCATCGAGAGCGGCAGCCCTTCAAGCCCCGCCTTGGCGGCTGGGCGCTGGCTACTGCGGCGTCCCCAGAACTCTGGATCCGTCCAAGTCCGCTGGAACTGGCACAGGATGAACGTTACGTCCACGACGGTTTTCGTGGGTCGGCGTGTGGATAGCGATTTCCTCGGGCTGGTGCCGCCGCTCCTTTGGAATAATGGATACACCAACTCGGACTTGGCGTGGAGCTACCGTTCGTCCTATCATTTAACCTACTATGGAGTGGTCGGAAATCTCTTGAATCAAAAATATATGGAAGTCCTGGGTTATCCTGCTTTGAAACGTACCTATCGAGCTGGAATTCGTGTAGAATTCTGAACGAAGGAGATGACGATGATCTATCTAATAGTTGCTGTGGCCATTGCAGCGCGCTTTATTCCCGGCGCGGCAAACTTCAGTCCCGTTTACGCAGCCCTCTTGTTCGGCGGCGTGTACCTCAAGAAGCGGGATTCGATTTGGTTTCCAGTAATTCTACTGGCGGCGAGTGACATCCTGCTCAACGTGTTCATGTACAACAACACGCCGTTCCAGTGGATGCAGTCGGCCAACTGGGTGGGCTTTGCGGCAATCGCCATGGTTGGCTGGTGGCTTGCGAAGCGCCTCTCCGTGAGAAACGTTTTCGCGGCATCCGTGGCCGGCCCCTCGGTGTTTTTCGTAATCAGCAATTTTGCGGTGTGGCTTGGCTCCGGAATGTATCCGCCGACTCTGGGCGGACTGGGAGCCTGCTTTGCGGCCGCCGTGCCCTTTTACGGCAATTCACTCGCCAGCAGCGTCCTCTTCAGCGGCGTCCTCTTTGGAGCTTATGAGCTCTATGAGAAGAGGGTGCAGACGCATCGCCTGGCGGCACGGTAAATAGGCGGATTAGAGCAATCCTTCCTGGACCTCAGACCCGGGGAGGATTGCCCGATTCCCATCGCAGAACGCTTTCGGCAGGCGGCGCAGCGGGCGCGTGGACAGGATGCAGCACGCTCGCTAGAATCTCCACACCAGTGGCCAACCGCGGGCCGGGGCGGGAGAAATAGCTCGAGGCGTCCACCGCAAAGACGTGTCCGTCACGCACGGCGGGCAGCCCGCTCCATCCCTGCGGCAGCTTCAACTTTTTCAGTTCTCCCAGAACACCCTCCAGGTGGAATCCGCAAGGCATCATCACGATAATTTCCGGCTCCACATTCAACACGTTTTCCCAGGTAGTGCGGAAGCCGGGTTCACCCGGCTCACCCAGCGCATCGATGCCTCCAGCGAGCGCCACCATTTCCGGTACCCAGTGGCCAGCGACGAACGGCGGGTCCAGCCATTCCAGGCAAACCACGCGAGGGCGATGGGTCGCCTTTGAAACGGCCTGTTCCACTTTAGAAACGCGGCGATTGAGTTCCCGAACGAGTTGCTCTGCCTGGGCCGCTCGGTCGGTGGCGGCCCCAAGACTCCGGATATCGTTCCAAACGCCTGCCAGCGTCTGAGCATTAAGAGAGAGTACCCGCGGCGGGCGAGGCATCAGCGCCATTGCCGATGCCAAGTCGCCCGGCGTTGCCGCGCACACGTTGCAGAGCTCCTGCGTAACAACCAAATCCGGCTGGGCGGCGTCGAACTCCACCTCGTCCACTCTGTAAAGGCTTTCGCCCCGGGCCACAAATTCACTGACTTCGCGGTCTATCGAAGCAGCATCTTGTGATGGGGTGAGGCGGGTCTGGACCACAACGCGTTTCGAGCGCGCTTCAGCGGGGAAATCACACTCGAAAGTTATCCCGGTGACTGAATCTCCGAGACCTAGAGCAAAAAGCATCTCCGTGGCGGAGGGAAGAAAAGAGCATATTCTCATGACCGCCAGTTTATGCGTATTTGCGGGTGCCGATCAATGGACTAGAAATTTGAGGCGGCGCAATCACTGCCTAGCCTTCAATCCGGTGCACCTTCAGCAGGTTTGTAGTTCCCCGGCGGGCGATCGGAGTGCCTGCAATCACGGCAATGACGTCGCCAGGCGCCACGACACCAAGTTCCTGCAAGCGGCGGGCGGCTCCCTCCACCATCCGGTCCGTGGACTGCACCCTCGACATATGGACCGGCGTAACACCCCAGTAAAGAGCTGTCCGGCGTAGTACATGGTGCAGAGGAGAAAAAGCATAGACGGGAACCCGGGGCCGGTACTTGGAAATCAGGCGGGCGCTCGAACCCGACTGGGTAAAGACCGCAATGGCTTTCAGATTCAGCTCCGACGCCATGTGAGCCACACTCTCGCAGATAGCTTCCGAGACGTTCAAGTTTTCCGGCCGCCGCTGAAGCTCCTGAAAAACTTTCAGGCGCTGGGTGCCTTCAGTCGCGCAAATAATCCGGGACATCATCTTGACGGCTTCGCGGGCATAACGGCCCGTCGCGGTCTCTCCGGAAAGCATCAGAGCGTCTGAGCCGTCAAAAATGGCGTTGGCGACATCCGAGGCTTCCGCACGGGTGGGACGCGGATGGACCGTCATAGACTCGAGCATCTGCGTTGCGGTGATGACGGGAATCCTCATCGCCGCAGCCCGGCCAATGATGCGCTTTTGGATGACGGGAACCATTTCCGGCGGCAACTCCACACCCAAGTCGCCGCGGGCGACCATCACCGCATCCGCAACGCCCAGAATCTCATCCAGGCACTCAATGGCTTCGGGCTTTTCAAGTTTGGCCACCACGGGGATGGGGCGTCCGGCACGCGCCAGAATCCGCTTCAAGGCCAGGATATCCGCCGCCCGGCGCACAAAGGAAAGGGCGATGTAATCCACCCGGTGCTCAATGCCGAAGCGGAGATCTTCTCGGTCCTTCCGTGAAAGAGCAGAGACCCCAAGGGAAACCCCGGGAAGGTTGATCCCCTGATGCTGGCCCAACTCTCCTCCGTTTACCACCCGGCAATGGATTTCCGGGCCGCGCACCTTCTGTACGCTCAACTCAATCAAGCCGTCCGAGAGCAAGATGCAACTTCCCGGACGAACTTCCCTGGGAAGGGCTTGATAGGTGGTTGAAACCCGCCGGGCAGTACCAACTAATGCCCGCGCCGTAATGACAAATGGAGTGCCCACCCGAAGTTCAACAGGCTTTCCGCCTTCCAGCTCGCCTGTCCTAATCTTGGGCCCTTGCAGGTCCTGCATGATGGCGACATATTGCCCGCTCGCCGCCGCTTCTTGGCGGAGCCGGCGCAGACGCCGTGCGTGTTCAAGGTGAGTTCCGTGGGAAAAATTGAGACGTGCTACGTCCAACCCTGCGGCAAGCAAAGCTTTCAGAACCTTGGGGTCATCCGTCGCCGGTCCCAGCGTACATACAATTTTGGCCCGGCGCACCCTAGAGCTGCTACTACCGTTCGATGAGTTCATTAACATAATTAAGAATACAACGACACGTCAAGCGACGACAAACGAGCTTCCGCAAAGGCCAGTTTTTGGGAAGACCGGAACTGAGCGCCGTGGCGAAAATTTGGTTGGGAGGCTTAACTCTAGAGTGGACTTGGCCTACAACGTCAGAAGATAGTCGGACGCACTGAGGTCTTTAAATCCCGTCGAGGTTACTCGACGCCCAACCACATTCCCAAAATACTGCAAAATGCTCGTCATCCGCAAGATGGGTGATTTCTCATCCATCTTCAGGAAGTGGCGGAGCCGAAGGAGAGAATAGATGGCCTCGAAATAGATCATCAGAAGCCGATCCTGAACCGTGTACCGGCGCTCGGCGTTGGCAGCGTTCTTGAGCAGATAAGTCAGTGCAAGGAAATCACACTTTAACATCATGCAGAACCTAGCATAATCAACCGGCCCGCCGAACTCTTCCAGCGCTTTCCGGACAGCAAGGAATTCCAAACGGTTGGCGTTAACAATGGGCAGAAAATAGTCCCGCTCGAACTCCTTGGCAAGAATCCTCTGGCAGATGGTCTGCAGATAGAAGAAGAACAGGGCAGCGGAAAGAACAAGGATTAGCGCAGCAGAGATCATCATAGGCCTCAGTTAAGAATGCAGAACAGCTCCGTGAGCGAGAATGCCGCCTTCTTGCACTCGAGGCGGAGCTGGCGTCGGCGCCCCTTGGGGCACGCGCGCGATCGCGTAAAACCACGTTAAAGTCATGCCAGCATCACAGAGCGGTAACAAGAAGACGGTGAGGGCGCTGGCAACCTGATCCCCTCCCGTCAGGTAATAGAACGCCAGACAGGCGGCTGGGCCGGCGAACTGGATCCCCAGCCCGCAACTCAACATCCCCAGGCGGTCATCTCCCACGGCTACTTTCATCACCAGCAGATACAACAGCGTGTTCAACACCAAACACGCAAAGTAGAGGTTCTGCTGAAACTCAATGATGAAGGATGTGAAGATCTGTCCTGTATGATGAAGAAGAGAAAAAGCCGAAATTCCCAATACCAGAAACAACACCGCCACTAACAATAGACGCACGTGCCGCCACATATCTTTATTTTCTGAACACGCTCGCCGGAAGAAAGAACCTACCACAATGAAAGCCACCAGAACAAGCAGTAGGTCGGTAGTCCAGTAGCAGTAGCCGTATTGGCTGGAATTCAGTCCGAAACGATGCAGGGTGTACGAGCGGGCACCGATCACCCCCAGGGAGGTAACCAAGTAGAATGTGACTTCCCAAAGACGTCTGGCGTACCCCTTGTGCAGTAGATACACCAGAAGGCCACCCTCCAAGAGGTAGCCAAAGTAACTAAGCGAACTAACGAGTATCTTATCGCCCATTAGCAGCCTGGAAGTTCACCCCCCGTTGTCGCGGCCTCTTCCAGGTTGCCTTGGCGAAGCGCCGCTTATCTAGCGTGCGGTGGAAGCGGCACGGGCGATGGACCAATCGCTACACCGTGCGGTGGAAGCGGAACAGGCGACGGGCCAATCGCTACACCATGTGGCGGAAGCGGCACGGGCGACGGGCCGATCACTACACCGTGCGGCGGAAGCGGCACAGGAGATGGACCAATCGCTACCCCGTGTGGCGGAAGCGGAACAGGTGACGGACCAATCGCTAGAAGAGTGCTTCCACTGTTCGCAAGCGCTGTTGAACCTGTGAAGCTCCTGCGGAGCATCACGCTCGTCAGCACGACCAAGACGGCCAACAACAGAGTAAGAACTGTGTTTTTCATTAGACTCCCCTCCGGTTAAGTGCTAGGGAAGACAGACCCCTAGCTAAGAGGAGAGCCTAAACGAGGATACCCCCTAAGTCAATAGTTTATTACTAAACTACCAACGTTAATTATGCCATAAACATTCTACAAGTCAAGCAAAATAAGAGAGATAGTATGGAACTTTAGTACCCCCAACTTTAGGTCTATTTCTCGCGTTGGGGGCGGTGGGCTGTTCAATAGCTATGTGCAAATGTTTTCTCATAACCATCCCAGGGTATTGGGCGCTCTTTAAAAATGGAACTCGAAAACGCCAATCCTTGGTCGATTTGTATTATACCACCAAATTGTTGACCCCACTCTGAGGCAATGGCATGATGGGACTCAGGGGGATTCTCCGTCATGGAAAGCTCGAAGCGCAGGCTTCTGTGGATCGTGGTAGCGGGTGTTTGTGCAGTTTCGGGTTTGTGGCTCTTCCAATCGAGTACAGTTGCCCGAGCCCAGCAGCAACCTAACGCCGGGCCGAATTCCCAGGCGGGGGAAACCGTCTACGCCCCCAAGAAATCGGCGAAGCCGCAAACTCCTCAACAGCCAGAGCAACCCTCCGGCCAGCAGCCGGCAGAAGCCCAGCAAGCCCCCCAAGGGGAACAGAAGCCTGAAAAGATAAATCCCAATAAGGTTTATACCCTCTCCACTCAATCGAACCTGGTCAACGTCAACGTCCTGGTGACTGACCGGAGCGGGGATCCAATTTCCGGGCTTGGCAAGCAGAATTTCAAAGTCTTAGACGATGGCGTGCCGCAATCCTTGACGAATTTTTCGACAGCCGAAGCGCCTCTAACGGTTTGCATGCTAATCGAGTTTTCTGACAAATGGTGGGGGTTCCTTTACCTTGCGCTCGAAGACGCTTATCAATTCCTTAACTTCATGAAGCCGCAAGACTGGGTGGCGGTCATCGATTTCGACATGAAGCCTCATATTCTTCAGGATTTCACGCACGACCGCTACCAAGTTCGCTCTGCCCTGCAATCGATGGTCATGCCCGGCTTCAGCGAAACCAACCTCTACGACGCACTGGCCTTTACCCTGGACCGTATGAAGGATATTCAAGGAAGGAAAGCCATTGTAGTAATTTGTACCGGCTTTGACACTTTCAGCAAGCTCACTTACGGCCAGATGCTGAAAATTGCCAAGGGCTCGACGACTCCCATCTACCCCGTAAGTGTCCTGGAGTGGTTTTCGGTTCGCTACGGAGATTCGATCGATACGCTCCAGGCGCGTACCACCCTGACCTACATTGCGCAGTATTCAGGAGGGCAGGCGTACTTTCCGCGCTTTCAGGGCTCCCTGCCGGAGATTTACCAGCAGATTGCCGGGCAACTTCGCCAGGAGTACAGCCTGGGGTTTGTTCCTACCAACCCCAGTAAGAATGGGAAGTATCACAAATTGGAAGTGGAGTTGGTAGACGCCCAGGGGAATCCGCTCACCATCCTCAACAAGAAGGGCAAAAAGGTCAAGTATCGAGTGACCGCCCGCAAGGGTTATTACGAACCCAAGAGCTAACGTTCCCTGTTGGGCAGCTCGCCCAAAGGGAGTGTGAGCGTTTTCTGCGCGAAGGCTTCAGATCCTTTCAGCACATAACTGTCTCAACTAGTGCCGGAAATGCCGGACGCCTGTAAACAGCATCGCGAGTCCCAGCCGGTCAGCCGCTTCGATCACCTCAGCATCCCGGACGGAACCTCCCGGTTCCACGACGGCGGTCGCTCCGGCCCTGGCAGCTTCTTCCACCCCATCCGGGAAGGGAAAGAAAGCGTCGGAAGCAACCACGGTTCCCTCCAAGCTGTGCTTGAGATCCTGCGCCTTCATGGCGGCGAGCCTCACGGAGTCCACGCGGCTCATCTGGCCCGCCCCAACTCCTACAATCATGCCGTCACGCGCGTAGACGATGGCGTTGGATTTGACATGTTTAACCACGCGCCACGCAAAAACCATGGCCCGCTGCTCTGCCGCGCTAGGCTGGCGCTTGGTCACACATTTCCAAGCTTCCGGATCAGCCGCCAGGGTGTCAGGTGTTTGTACCAGCACCCCGCCCCCGATGCATCTCAGTTGCGGGCCATACTCGTCGCCCGCGGTGGTGGACATATCCATTAGGCGCAGATTTTTCCTTGCCGCCAAGCGCTCAAGGGCTGCCGGGTCAAAACCCGGAGCGATGACAGCCTCCACAAACATCTTGGCAATCTCCTCTGCCGTGGCCAGGTCCAGGCGCTGGTTGACGGCGATCACGGAGCCAAACGCCGAGACGGGGTCAACGGACAGGGCACGAGTGTAGCTTTCCGCAAGAGTCGTCCCTGTAGCGATTCCGCACGGATTGGTGTGCTTGATGATCGCCGTGACCGGCTCGGAAAATTCCTGCGCCAGTCGCCAAGCCGCCTCCAAATCCACTAGATTGTTATAGGAAAGCTCTTTTCCCTGAAGTTGCCGCGCAGCGGCCAGCCCTCGCCCGGCTGTGGCATTGCTCTGGTAGAGCGCGGCGCTTTGATGAGGATTTTCTCCATAACGCAGGTCGGCCACCTTGTGGTAATTCAAATGAAGGTTTGCGGGCAATCCTGGTTCGGCGCGCTCCTGCAAGGTGGAGGAGATAAAACCATCGTAGGCGGCGGTCTTGGCAAAAGCCTTCCTCGCCAGGCGTGCGCGGGTTTCGCGGCTTACGCCTTCGCTCCGCCCCGCTTCTTCGAGCACGGCTGCATAGTCTGACGGATCCACAACCACTGTAACGTCCTCAAAGTTCTTGGCGGCGGAGCGGATCATGGAAGGCCCGCCGATATCAATATTCTCAATCAACTCCTCGAGCTCAACGCCCGGCTTCGCGGCCGTCTTCTCAAACGGATAGAGATTCACGGCGACCAGATCAATGTACTCAATGTGGTGCTCCTTCACGGCCGCGGCATGCTCCGGGTTCGACCGGATGGCCAACAGGCCCCCGTGGACCTTGGGATGGAGTGTCTTGACGCGGCCGTCGAGCATTTCCGGAAAGCCGGTCAAGTCTGATATGTCCCGAACTTTCAGGCCCTTTTCCCGAAGCAGCTTGGCAGTGCCTCCCGTGGAGATGATTTCCACACCCAACTTCGCCAGGCCCTCGGCAAATTCCGCAATTCCGGCCTTGTCACTGACGCTCAATAACGCTCGAGAGATCTTTTTCATTGCGACTCCTGTGGTTTTAATTAGTTCAAAATCCTGCGGCCCGACAGCTAGCGGCTGATTGTCATCCAGAGATTGGCGCTTCCGGCTCCTTCGCTTGAAAGGCAGGCCATGAAGGGTGAATAAGGCTCTGGAAAAAGTTCCGGGCGGAAGCGTTGTCCATAACTCAGCTTGCTGGTGTCAGTTAAAATCTTCTTGATGGCCCGCTCAACCCCACACAGTAAATCGTTTGGAGGGCGGAGGCCCCTCCGCTGAAGGAGGAATCAAACTCAATCTTGGGACAGTAGAGGCTGTCTTCGAGCTCGCCTAACGCCTCGTCAACCGTCATCGAGCAGCCCTGTCGAAAGGTACCGGATAGGCCATTATAACCTGTCTCCGCCGCATCGTACCAAAGCAAAAGAGCTGCCAGTGTCCGGAGAAGGATAACGGCGGGCGGTCCAGGTTGCGGCGGGCGGCCCTCCTTTGGCAGCCTGAGTTGACCCTCTGCTCCCTCTTATGATGAAATGACGCCTGAAATGTTGAAGACTTATTTGGCTCATTCGTGGCATGGGAGCGGAGAACGGTAATGAAGGTGGAAGGCGCCGAACACCAAGCCGCCGCGCTGCTCCGGCAAATTCCCGGCGTCGATGAGTTACTGACCCGGGAGGCCCTACGGCAACTCGAAGTCGCATTGGGGCATCGAGTAGTTGTGGAAGCCGCCCGAAAAGTCCTTCAGAATGTGCGCGCCGGAATCTCCGGCGGAACCCTCAAGACGATCTCTCTGGAATCGATTGAAGGCGAAATCATCAGCACCGCGGAAGCATCCGCGAAATATGCGCTTCAGCCTGTCATCAACGCCACCGGTGTGATCCTGCACACCAATCTTGGTCGCGCTCCTCTCGGTCGCGAAGCGTTGGAACACCTAGTAGAAGTGGCCGGTCAATACTCCAACCTGGAATACGACTTGGAGTTGGGCAAGAGGGGAAAGCGCGATGCCCACACGGACCAGCTTTTTGCCGCACTGGTAGGCGCCGAGCGGACGCTGGTGGTCAACAACAACGCCGCCGCGGTGCTCGTCACGCTGAACGCCCTCGCGGAAGGCGGAGAGGTAATCGTCTCGCGCGGCGAATTGATTGAGATCGGAGAATCTTTTCGAATTCCCGATATCAGTTCAAAGAGCGGGGCGATCCTGAGAGAGGTGGGATCTACCAACCGGACGCACCTTGCGGATTTTGAACGGGCCATTAACGAGCGTACCAAAGCGCTGATGCGCGTTCACCCCAGCAACTTCCGCATGGTGGGATTTACCGGGCGCCCGGCGCTGTCGGAACTTGTAGAGCTGGCCCACAATCATCATTTACCCCTCATAGAAGACTTGGGCAGCGGCTGCTTGGTGGACATGGCGCCGCTGGGATTCAAGGGAGAACCTCCCGTCGGCCAGAGCCTCAAGGAAGGCGTGGACGTCGTGACCTTCAGCGGCGATAAATTGCTGGGCGGCCCGCAGGCCGGGCTCATCACCGGCAAGCGCGAATTTCTGGACCGCATCCTCAAGAACCCGCTGTTCCGCGCCCTGCGAGTGGACAAACTGACCATTGCAGCTCTTGAAGCGACCATGCGGGCCTACCTGGACGGGAACCTCCGGGAAATCCCCGCGCTGCGGATGATGACGGTACCGATTGAAGAGTTAGCGACACGCGCCGAACGGCTGGCGAAGCGTCTCAATCACATCGCCGCTTTTGAAGCCGCCGCCGAGGCGGGGGAATCGGTGTTGGGGGGCGGCTCGACTCCCGGGCAGTCGCTGCCCACCTGGCTGGTGGCGGTTCGCCCCTTCAACCTGAGCGCCCAGGAAGTGGAAGCCGCGCTGCGCCGGCATTCTCCGCCGGTGATTGCCCGCGTGGAGCGCGACCGGGTGCTCTTGGACCTGCGAACGGTCTTTGAGGATCAGGATGAGGAAGTCGTTCGAGCGCTTGAGCGGATCGCATAGGTTCCCCGGTTTCCGAGTGCAGAGGCGGTCCCAAGCAACTTATCCGCCGGCGGCAAGTTCTGTTAAAGCGGCCTAAATACACTTAAACAAGGAAAGCATGCCATGCAAAGGGTTCGAGCCAAGGGAATTGTAGCTGTTTTACTGCTAGGCGCCGTCGTGCTGGGGGTTGGTACCGCGCAAGGGCGCAAAAGGAAGGAGAAGAAGCTTCCTGCCGGCTTGCCAGAACACATCAGCCAGCTTGCCACCCAGCTTTACGGGCTCGACGTCGAAAGTGCAGAGAGCATCACCCAACAAATTCAAAGCCTGGCCGTCGGGCACCTTGTCAATTGGGCTGCGAACCGCTCGCCGAGCGACGTCCAAATGCGCCGGGAAATCGAGCACATTTTCTCCCAATTGCGGTATCCGGCTGCTGCCAACGCCACGACTTTTGAGGCCGCCTGGAAAGGCGAGAAATTGCTTGGAGCGGGCTATTCGCTGGGATGGAGCCCCGTCTGGCGCACGAATGTGGCGTTGCTGTTTGCCAGCCGCGATGGCCATACCCGCAAGGTCGCCTTCACAACCTTCGTGCCCCAAACCGACCTTCATTTTCTGGTGCTCTCCCCTGGAGCTTCCGGAGCCTTCCGCTTCCTCATTTATGGCTGGAGGCAGGGAAAAAGCAATCCGCGCCTGACGGCTGTTCTTTACTCCTTCAACGGGCAGAACCTGCAATCTTCATGGAAAACCAGAGACTTGTTTGATGGAAAGTTGAGCGTCCAAGGCAATCAAATGACGATCAGCTATCTGAAGGAACAGCAGTTCATCCGGGCCACGAGCCAGGGACACTATCCGCCCCGCTATCAAGCCACTTACACCATCACCCCGAAAGGCATTGAACTCGCCAGCGAAAAGCAGATTCCTTTCCAATAAGGATTCCTGCAATCGCCGGGAAGGAATAAATTGGAACGGAACGGCCGCGCTAGTTGGAGCGCGCCACGTAAGAGCCGCTGGCGGTATCGATGCGCAGGATCTCGCCCTCATCGATAAAAGGTGGAACCTGGACGATCAGCCCTGTATCCATTTTTGCGGGTTTGGTCACGTTGGTGGCCGAAGCGCCCTTGATGCCCGGCTCAGTTTCAACCACCTTGAGGTCCACCGTGGCCGGAAGAGAGACGTCGATGGGGCGCCCCTCGAAAAAATCAACCTTCAGGATCACGTCGGGCATCATGAATTGCGCCCGGTCGCCCACTACATCCTTGGAAAGGTGGATCTGTTCGTAGGTGGAGGTGTTCATGAAGTAGAAGGAGTCCCCATCGGAATAGAGATATTGCATCTCGGTTTCATCGATCACCGCCCGTTCGACGTTGTCTTCGGAGCGGAACCGATGGTCCACCAGGGCACCTGTACGGAGATTGCGCATGCGCGCCTGGACAAAGGCCCGCAGGTTTCCCGGGGTGCGGTGCTCGGCTTTGTGGATGGAAAAAAGCTCACCGTTGTGCTTGATAACCATACCTGGCCGGAGATCGTTGGCATTCATTATAATTTCTCGCTAGATGATGGAATAGGTTTCAATCCTGGGGACGGCGGAGACACTCGCTTCGCCGCAATCGGGCCCAACGCCCATTCTAGCGGTATGCTCAAATCCCGTCAACCTGAGCCGGGAGCTCTAGGACACCTACCAGGGGGAGCCGCGCCGGGGTTGGTTCCGGCCAGTCGTCCGCAAGATCAGATAAGAGCCGCCCGGAGAGAAGGGTTATTGCCACTCCGCTCCCAGGTAAACTGTGAGCGCAATCCAAAACTTCAAGGGCTGCGGCAAGCGGATGCGCTCTCCAAAAACCTTGTATTGCCTCCGTTCAATGCGGGCTAACAATCGCCAATAAAGAGCGCCCATGATTTCGGCGGCAATCAGCGAGCGCCGGTCTTCAGGAGGGAGCGCCTGCCGCGCCTGCGCAAAATAGCGGCGAGCGCGCTCGGACTCAAATTTCATCAGTTCCAGGAACCGGCCGCTGGGCTTTCCCTCCAGAAGACTTTCAGGCCGCACACCGAAGCGCTCCAGGTCCTCCCCGGGAAGGTACACGCGCCCCCGCCGCGCGTCGCTTTCCACATCGCGCAGGATGTTCACCAGTTGCAGCGCCATGCCCAGGTTTGCCGCGTATCGCCGGGTGCGGGGATTCTGGTATCCGAAGATTTCGATGGAAATCAGCCCGATGGTTGAAGCCACACGGTAACAGTAAAGCGAGAGATCCTCAAAAGTCCGGTAAGGCGCCGGATGCAGATCCATCTCAATGCCGCGAAAAAGCTCCTCAAAATGCTCCCGGGGAATGTCGAACCGGTGAACGGCCTCCGCCAGCGCCGCAAGCTCTGGCGAAAGGCTTTCATCAGGATGCTCCGCAGACGCATTATAGCAACGGTCCAGGTCTTGTCGGCAGCGGGAAAGTTCGCTTTCTCCTTCTTCAGGGGAAATACACTGGTCCGCCGCGTCATCGCTGCGCCGCGCGAAAGCGTAGACAGCCTCAATGGCCTGGCGGCGCTCCTGGGAAAGAAATACAAAGGAGTAATAGAAGTTGGTCGCGCGTGCGTTCGTAAAGTGCCGTGTTTGGCGTTGGGAACTCATGTTTGAGGACGACCGATGCGATGCGCGCCTGATGGTCTCTGCGCGCGCCCCAGGAGATGTATTGTGATTCAAACCGTGAATTATAATATTATTTTGTCTTTCCCCGTCAAAACCATATCTCGCTCGGAGCGCCACCAAGGGCTCCTGGCCGCATTGGGCGCACCACCGCTTGCTTTGCCGAATCGCGACAAATCATGCGCCATCGAAGTTGGTATAATGAGGTTTGGTGCGGAAGGGGGGACTCGAACCCCCACGGTCTTGCGACCGTCAGCCCCTCAAGCTGGTGCGTCTGCCAATTCCGCCACTTCCGCGTGGGAGGAGACTTCTTGTTGACACCGGCCAACGACACCGCGTTGGTTCAAGCTCTATTTCTTAGCTGGGGCGGGAGCTGCCGGAGCGGTCTGGGTCTGTGCGGGTGCTTTTTCCAGCACCGAGCTTGAAGTCGACTTGGTCGCCCAGATCGCCAGCGTCACACAAGTTGCCATAAAAATGGCGCCCAGCACCCAGGTGATCTTGGCGAGCGTGCTGACCGCGCCGCGGGGACCGAAAGCCGCCTGGCTCGATCCGCCAAAGGCCGCCGCCATATCCACATTCTCCCCGCCCTGGATGAGAACCACAACAACAATCAGGATGCTCACCACGAGCTGAAGAATTGTTACTGCCGTAACCATAAAAATTCCCTTCGATCTCGCTACCCGCTCCCGGCCTCTCAGGCCTGCGGGTAATTGATGATGGCAAAAAAGGAGTCCACGGTAAGGCTCGCGCCGCCCACCAAAGCTCCATCAATCTCTTCCTGAGCCATCAGCCCGCGCACGTTCTGGGGCTTGACGCTTCCCCCGTAAAGAATCCTGGCTTCCTGCGCCGGCCCTTCTCCAAACTGGCCGCGAACCAATTGCCGCAAGTACGCGTGGCTTTCCGCCGCTTGTTCCGGGGTCGCGGTCCGGCCCGTGCCAATTGCCCAGACCGGCTCATATGCCATCATGATACGGGAAAACTCCGGGGGGGTCAACTTGGCAAAACCGCCCGTGAATTGCCGCTCCAGCACCTTTTGGGTGTCACCGGCTTCGCGCTCCTCGAGGGTTTCACCAACGCACACGATCGGGACAAGGCCGGCGGCGAGCGCGGCTTTGAGTTTTTGGTTCACCTGCTCGTCCGTCTCGCCATGGTCGTGCCGTCGTTCCGAGTGGCCGATAATCACGTGCGTGCAGCCAGCGTCGAGAATCATGCCGGTAGAGATATCGCCGGTATGCGCTCCGTCGGCATCCCAGTGCAGATCCTGGGCGGCGACCTGGATGTTGCTTCCCTTGGCGGCTTGCGCCGCAGCATCAAGCGCCGTGAAGGGCGGCGCGACAACGATTTCACAGTGGCTCAGGTTCGCCACGCGCGGCTTCAGCTCTTCGATAAACCCCGCGGTTTCTCCTCGGGTCTTGAACATCTTCCAGTTGCCGGCAATTACAGGTTTGCGCATGTCATCAGTCCTTAATCATTGGTTTGCAGACGGCAGAAAGCATTTGGCGGCCACGTGTGGTTAGCCTGTTAACGGCCCACTGCCTTCTTGCTCTCTCTAACTACTGCTTTTCCGACAGGGCTTCCACACCCGGAAGCTTCAGCCCAGAAAGGAATTCCAGGGAAGCTCCGCCGCCGGTTGAAATGTGGGTAATCTTGTCGGAGATGCCGGCCTTGTGAACCGCAGCCACCGAATCCCCACCACCCACAATCGAAACGGCGCCAGAAGCAGCGACCGCCTGAGCAATTTCCATGGTCCCGCGCGCGAACTGGTCGATCTCGAAGACGCCCATCGGGCCGTTCCAGATAATCATCTTGGCCTTGGCAATCTCGGCGGCGTATTCAGCCCTGGTTTGGGGGCCGATATCCAGGCCCAGCCGGTCGG
>JBJKQF010000287.1:0-3961 GCA_046705545.1 Terriglobia bacterium | reverse complement strand
GCGTGCGGCTTCCCAGGCGGGCAATCTGGTTGACCAGGCCCGGGACGTCAAGGGTGTGCGCGTGCTGGCAGCGCGGGTGGAAAACATGACCCGCCCCGCCATGCGGCAGATGGTGGATAGCCAGCGGCCGAAGCTGCAGTCCGGAGTGATTGTGCTGGGAACCAATACGCCCGAGGGCAAGCCGGCGATTATCGCCGCCGTCACCAAGGATTTGACGAACCGGCTGGATGCGGGAAAAATCGTGAAGGAAGCCGCCGCGCTGATGGAAGGTTCGGGCGGCGGCCGCAAAGACCTGGCGGAGGCGGGCGGCAAGGACCCCGGCAAACTCGACGCCTCAATCCAGGCGGTCCCGGACATGATCGGCAGGATGTTGCAATAGGAAATGTTCATCCGCCACATGCGTGAAAGAAGCTCAATTTCCTCTTGTTGCACCGGCAAGTGCAAGGTATAATCGGCTTGATTTGGACGGTGCCGCCGGCCCGAAAGCAAAGCCGCGGCGGTTTGCGCCAGGCCGTTCTGCAAAGCTCAAAAGCATTTGGTTGTCCGCGGTCGGTGGAGACTGAACGGCAGGAGGGGATGAGTTCTGTTGTTCCGCCTTTGCGTGGGACCAGGAGCTCAATGCGCGACCTGAAACAGTCCAAAGTGTCGGCTCTTCTTGCAGCTTGCGGCCCTCTCCTCGCGGGCATCCTCCTATTTGCGTCTCCATCCCAAGCCTCGAATATTGTCGCCATCACGCGGTCCGATGGGCGGATTGTTTACATCAACGTTGGCCGGCGCCCGGCCCCCCCGGGAGTCTCGCAGCCTTCTTCGGCGGATTCGGCAAAGATCGACGCGATTGTTCGCCGCGTGGCCACCCGCGACAAGATTGATCCCGAACTGATTCGCGCCATCATTCTGACTGAGTCCGACTACGACCCCAGCGCCGTCTCTTCCAAAGGCGCCATGGGGCTCATGCAATTGATTCCTGCCACGGCCCAGCGCTTCGGCGTGGAAGATCCATTTGACCCAAGCCAGAACATTGAAGGCGGGGTCAGCTACCTGAAATATCTCCTGAACCTTTTTGGGGGCAATCTGCCTCTCTCGCTCGCCGCCTACAACGCCGGAGAAAACGCCGTCCTCAAATCCGGAGGGATCCCGGCAATTCCGGAAACCGAGCATTACGTCCGGAAAGTCACGCGCCTGTATCACGATCCGGCTTCCCTCCATGCGAGGACGGCGGCTTTATCCATCGGCGGTAAAGAAGCGATCTATCGCTATGTCGATACCGAGGGAGTGGTCCACTTTACCAATGTGGAATAACCTCCGCTTCTTCCGCCGGTACGGAGGCTTTTGGGGCAACGCGGATGGTTCGGCAAAGCCCAGTAAGACGCATCACCTGATGAGGATTTTGAGACAGACTCCATTTCGGCTCAGTGCTTGGATTGCCGTGGGTATTGCTTTGTCCGCCGGGGTCTGCGTTGCGGGATCGAGCCGCCGCCCGGCGCGAGCCCGGGCAGCTTGGGAACGCGCTCTTACCCTTCAAAAACAGCTTGAGGCCAAGCCCGCGCGGTCGCGCAGCAAAGCGGATTATGAAAGAACTATCCGCGAGTTCCGAGCCGTGTACTGGAATGATTTCGCCTATGCGAAAGCTCCCTCCGCGGCCCAGGCAATGGGTGATTTATATGCTGAGATGGCGACGGTATTTTCCAAGCCGTCCTATTTTCAAAACGCCATCATGGCCTACCAGTACGTAATCTCCCAATATCCTATCTCCGGTTCAGCCCGCCAGGCCTCCTTGGGCCTGGCAAAAGTGTACCTTTCCGGCCTTCACGACCCGGAAAAGTCTGCTGAAGTCTGCCGCACGCTGCTCAAAAACCATCCGCATTCCCCGGAGTCGAGCGACGCCCGCAAGCAACTGAGGCAGGCCCAGCGCGCGATTGCGCAGGAAAAAGAAGAGTCTTCTGAACATTTGGCAAGCGTTGCCGCTGAGCGGAAGAAGGAAGTTTCCAGCGCCTCGACGCAGCCCTCCGGCGATCAAGCCCCTCACGGCGTGGTCGAGATAACGGATGTTCACGACTGGGTGGGCCCGAATTACACGCGGGTGGTGATCGGCGCGCAAGCTCCCGTCAAATTTGAGGCGATGCGCCTCAGGCATCCGGACCGGATTGTCTTTGACCTGCCGAATACCCGCGTGAACCGCGCACTGCTGCGCGAGAATCTCCCCATTGACGGACATTTTCTGCGGGAGATCCGCGTCGGACAGTTTAAGCCGAACGTGACGAGGGTGGTGCTGGACGTGGAAAATGTGGAAGACTACTCCGTTTTCCCTTTGCCCAACCCTTTTCGCCTGATCATTGACGTCCACGGCACGGCGGCACGCATCGCAAAGGCGGCTCCGAAGCCTTTAACGCCCCTGCCGCCTACCGCCGCGCCGCCCAACCGGCACATCGGGGCTTCGGCGGCAAATCGAGCCGCTCCCGTAGCCACGAAGTCCGTTTCCGTATCCAAAACCGACGTGGCCATTGCAAGAACCGATACGGCAAGGCCGGCGAAGCGAGCCGCGAGCAAGTCTACCGAACTGGTCTCCTCCGCGTCGGCTCCTCCTGCTCCGCAACCTGAGATCCCCATCTCTACCAAGCCGGCCGCACCAACTTTGAACGGCTCCCAAACGCTTACCAGGGCCCTGGGGCTTAAGGTTGCCCGGATTGTGATTGACGCCGGACACGGAGGGCATGACACAGGGACGATCGGCCCCACGGGCTTGGAAGAAAAGAACGTGGTCTTGGATATCGCGCTGCGCCTGCGGAAGCTGCTGGAAACGCGCACGGACAGCCAAGTCATTATGACCCGCTCGACCGACAAGTTTATTCCGCTCGAGGAACGGACGGCGATCGCCAATGAGAAGGGCGCCGACCTTTTCATTTCCATTCACGCCAACTCCAGCCGCGATAGGCAGGTGCGCGGGATTGAGACCTATTACCTGAACTTTACGACCGACCCCGAAGCTTTGGAAATCGCGGCGCGAGAAAACGCCACCTCGCAGGAATCCGTCCATCAATTGCAATCCCTCATCAAGAAGATCGCGCTCAGTGACAAAGTGGAGGAATCGCAGGAGCTGGCTCGTGACGTTCAAGGAGACCTCTATAGAGACATGTCCCGCGTCTCGCACGGCATCCACAATCGCGGAGTGAGAAAAGCTCCCTTCGTCGTGCTGATTGGCGCAAACATGCCCTCCATTCTGGCCGAGGTCGGATTCCTCTCCAATCGCCACACGGAACGCTTGCTGCGCCGGGGATCCTACCGTGAGGACATTGCGAAAGCGCTTTTCCAGGGCATCGAAAAATATGTTGATAACCTGGGAAGCGTCCGAGTGGCCCAGCGCACGCGCTGACACGCCGGGGCGCAACGCCCTGCAAAAGCCCGCCAGCGCCTCCCCAAATTTCTGCTATCCTAAAGTTGATGAAGTACGCCGCCTTCCTGACCATCACCATAGGGGCGCTGTTGGCCGCGAGCGTCGGCTTGAGAGCTCAGCGGGAACCCACCTTTGTTGACTTGATGTCACGGCCCCGATGGCAGGTGGAAAGCTCCCATCCCCTCAAACTAAGCGATGTCCGCCAGTGGGGCGGTGAGCCGTTAGTGGACCGTGAATATGGCGTAAAGTCCGTGGAAATCAGGACCTATCAGGAAGGCAGCGAGAAGGCACAGGCCGTGGTGGAAGAGGCTCCGGATCCGTCTTCGGCTTATGGCTTATTCACCTTCTACCAGAATGAGGACATGGCACCGGTGGAAGGGATGAAGTTGACGGTCATGGGACCGCAACAAGGTTATCTGGCAAGGGGAACCGCGTTCGTCCGGGTGCCGCGGCCGCCCAAGATGACGGACAAGGATTTCCGTGATCTGCTGCTCTCCATCGGGGGTGACTCGCCCTCCGAGCAGTCCATGGCGCTCCTGCCGCCGCCACTTCCCGTTCAAGGTCTCATCC
>JBJKQF010000286.1:0-3036 GCA_046705545.1 Terriglobia bacterium | reverse complement strand
ACCTGAGCGTGGACCTGGAAGGGAGCCGTCTCTATGTTTCGGCGCTGGGCAACAATACCGTTGAAATTCTGGACCTCGACTCCGGAAAAGTCGGCAGCCGGATCCGCGGGCTGCGCGAACCCCAGGGCGTCCTCTACGTTCCGGAGTCCGGCAAGCTGTTTGTGGCAAACGGCGGCGATGGCACGGTGCGGATTTTCAACGCCGGCACGGACCAGTTGCTCTCCAGTGTTCGCTTTCCTTCTGACGCCGACGACCTTCGATACGACCAGGCTGCCGGGATCGTTTACGTAGGGTATGGAGAAGGCGGCCTGGGCGCGTTGAGCGCTATGACCGGTAAGGAGGTCGGACGAATCTTGTTGCCCGGCCATCCCGAGGGCTTCGCGGTGGAGAAGGGAGGCGGGCGGATTTACGTCAACGTTCCGAGTCGGCGGGAAATCGCAGTGGTGGTTTGGGAAAAGCACGCGGTGATTCTGCGCTGGCCGATGCGTAAGTACCAGGCAAACTTTCCTATGGCTTTTGACAGCGTTCACCACCTGCTGTTTGTGGTCTGCCGGCGGCCCTCGGAGTTCCTGGCGCTCGACCCGGAGTCAGGCAAGACTTTGGCCCACTTGCCGGTGGTCGGCGATGCGGACGATATCTACTACGACGCGGCGCGCCAGCGGATTTACGTTTCCGGAGGGGGTGGAGCCATCAGCGTGATTGCGCAGACGGATGCCAAGCAATACCAAACGCTCGCAACCATTTCCACCGCCCCTGGCGCTCGGACTTCACTTTTTGTTCCTGAATTTGATCGATTCTATTTGGCCGTTCCGGCCCGCCCAGGCCACTCCGCGGAAATCCGCGTTTATGAGGTGGAGCCGTAGGAGAAAGACCTTGCGGGTTCCTGATCGTGCTTTCGCCGCGAGGGGGCGAGCGGGGTGCGCCTTACCCCTGTGATGCGCTTAGTTGAATTCGCGGGCGATGGCTTCCAGATTGATTTCACCGAAACCGTGGAAAATCCAGTCGGCTTCGCGAAGTTCATCGGCAGGACGGCTGTGGGCGAGCGCCAGGCACTTGAGTCCGGCGGCGTGCGCGGCTTCGACGCCTCCGGGAGCGTCTTCGATGGCCAGACACTCAGCGGGGCGCAAGGCATCGTTTTGGAAGGCGGGCGTGCGGCCCAGGCGCTCCACGGCTTTCAGATAGACTTCAGGGTCCGGCTTTGACCGGGCGCAGTCATCAGCGGTGGCGAGTGCCTGGAAGTGGCCGCGCAGGTCGAGCTTTTGCAGCAAGTGCTCAATCTCCTGCCGGAAGCTTCCGCTGGCAATCGCCAAGGGATATTGGCGGGCGGCGGCGCGCACAAACTCCGCCGACCCCGGCAGGGCCGGCAGCCCGTCCTTGATAATTTCCGCGTACCAGCGCCCCTTCTCTTCGACCAATTCCTGGCAGCGTTGCGGGCTGATGGCTCGTCCGTGGCTGGCATAAAGGCGCTCGACGATCCCACGGTCATCCAGGGCCAAGTAATCGCGGTAGTATTCCTCATCGCTCAATTCCCAGCCTTCCTGCGCGGCGATTTGCTGGGTCAGGCGCAGGATGATGGGTTCGGAGTCGACAATGACGCCGTCAAAATCCAGGATCAGCGCTCTCAACAACTCAGGTGCTCCTCAATCAAATTCGCGATCGGCGCTTGTAGCCGGGGCGCCGTGGATTCGCACAAAGGCCGCCTATGATACACTCTGGAGATGTATTCCCGCAAGATTGGCAGCCGGAGAACTGCGGTCCGGCTCGACGGAGAAGCCCATCGCGAGTGACTTTGGGGGCTGTCGCGCATCGAAACATCTTTGAGAGGCCGAACAGGAGAAATTGAATCGCAATGACTCATAATCTGAGCATACCCGTGGCTTTTGCAGCCGGCCTGGTTTCTTTTCTCTCTCCTTGTGTTTTGCCGCTGGTACCCGGCTACATTTCCATGCTTTCCGGACTCTCCATGGAAGAGTTGAGGGCTGAGTCGAGCGAAAAAATCACCGCGCTGATCCTGCGGAACTCCGTGGCCTTCGTGGTGGGTTTTTCGGCGGTCTTCATTGCCTTGGGAGCTTCGGCAACCGTGGTAGGAAGCGTCCTGCAATCGCAGCGGGGAATCTTCAATATCGTGGCCGGGGCGATCATCATCATCTTTGGGCTGCATCTGACCGGGCTGGTCAAAATTCCCCTCCTCTACCGCGAGGCGCGGGTGAATACGCTCTCGCCCAAGCGCGGCATCGCGGGCTCCTTCGTGCTGGGGTTTGCTTTCGCGTTCGGCTGGACCCCCTGCATCGGACCCATCCTGGCAGGTATTCTGGCCCTGGCGGCGATCCGTCAGACGGTCTTCCAGGGCATGTTCTTGCTGGCCGTCTATTCTGCCGGGCTCGCTATCCCCTTTCTTCTCACGGGGTTCGGGGTGGGAAAGTTTATCAAGTTCTACGGCCGTTTCCGTAAGCACATGCAAGCTGTAGAAGTATTTTCAGGGGTTTTGCTCATCGGCATCGGGGTGCTGATGGCGCTCAACAAGCTTACCATGCTCTCAGGCTATCTTTCTTTCCTCAATCGGTTTACGCTATAGGTCTGGGGCAGCTACGACAGGGATCGACGTACACTATCAAGTTTAATGGTGGTTGGGTGCGGTTCCGGGAATAGCCCTGGACGGGGGAATGTTTTGCATCCGATTCTTTTCAAAATTGGTTCATTTTATCTGCCGACCTACGGCGTGCTGCTGGCGCTGGCGCTGATGGCGGCCCTTTACACCGTAGTGCGGCTGGGCCGCCGGGAGGGGATGGATTCGGGACGCTTGATCGATTTCAGCACTTGGTTGATTGTGGCGGCGTTGCTGGGGGCCAAGGTGCTGATGATTGTCACCGATTGGAGTTTTTACCGGACGCACCCGGGGCAGATCTTCTCGCTTGCCACGCTGGAGGCGGGCGGGGTCTTTTACGGAGGTTTCATCGCCGCAACTTTCTTTGCCATCTGGTATATCCGAACTTATAAGCTGCCGCTCTGGAAGATGTTCGACATTTATGCGCCGGC
>JBJKQF010000285.1:0-5251 GCA_046705545.1 Terriglobia bacterium | reverse complement strand
CCATTTGGTCGACGCTGAGGGAGATGGTCTTCAGAGGGCGCAGCAATCGGAAAGAGAGCAGGCTGGCGAAACCGGTGGCCAGAATGATGGCCGCGAGCGCCAGATAAAAAGCCCTGCGCAGCTCCGGCGTCAACTGGTTGGCCACAAACAGGGTAGAGACGCCAACGTGGACTGCGCCAAAGGGTTCGTCGCCCACCTCGATGGGCAGTCCGATCTCATAAACCCTGGGCGGCCCGTAAATCACTCGGAGCTGCTGGAAAGCGCCGGAAGCCAGCAGCCGGCTGAAGGGAGTTCCGGCGGCAAACGTGGACCCGATTTCCGCCGGGTCGTTGTGCACCAGAACGATGCCCTTCCTGTTCGTGATGGCCACATAATAGGTGGTGGCGGAATAGCCCACCGCTGATTCAATTGTCGAGGTGAGGCCGGGATCTTGTGCGAGGCGTTCTTGAATGAACTGCATGACGGCCTGGGAATCCGATGGCTGGACTCCCGCCGGAAGGCGGCTTTGGGCCAGGACCGTTTGAGCTTGGTGATAAACTTCGTCGGCGACGTAGCGTCCCCGGCGCTCCACATTGACAAGCGCGTCCCGGGTGAGGCTGGTGAGATAAAGAGCGGAAATCGCCAGCACCACCAGGAGCACGATCAGCCCGGTCAGTACCGTCAGCTTAGCTTTGAGGCTCAGCCCCATACTCTTTCAGCTTATTGTGCAGGGTTTTCAGACTGATCCCCAGCATCTCCGCCGCCCGTGTCTTGTTGTTTCCGGTAAAGGCCAGCGTTTCCACAATCAGGCGGCGTTCGGCTTCTTGCACCGTCATGCCGGCGCGAAGATTCCGCTCATCGCCTGCGCCGGCCGCAGACACCTGGCCGAAATCTGCCGGAAGATTTTCAGGCTGCAACACCTCTCCCGCATTCAGAACCATCATGCGTTCCAGCGTGTTTCGCAGTTCGCGGACGTTACCCGGCCAGGAATAATGCCGGAAGGCGTCCATCAAACGATCGTCAACCGCCTTGATGGAGCACTGATGCTTGCGATTGAGTTCATCGATCAGGTTTTCAATCAGGGGTTCCAGGTCGTCCAGGTGTTCCCGCAGGGGCGGCATGGTAATTTGAACAACATTCAGGCGGAAATAGAGATCGTTGCGGAGTTGGCCCTTGCTGACCGCTTCTTCAGGGATCTTGTTGGTCGCCGCAAGCACCCGAAAGTCTACGGCAATCTCGCTCTTGCTCCCCAGGCGGCGCAGTCTTGAATCTTCCAGCACGCGCAAAAGCTTCGCTTGCGTCTGCGGCGGCATCTCGCCGATTTCGTCCAGCAGCAGCGTGCCGCCGTCGGCGAGCTCGAAGCAGCCCATCCGGCGCTCCACCGCGCCCGTAAAAGCTCCCTTCTCATGCCCAAAGATTTCGCTCTCCATCAGGGTTTCGGGAATCGCGGCGCAGTTGACCGCCACAAAAGGTTTTCCCTTGCGCGGGCTCAGCTCATGAATGGTCCGGGCGGTAAGTTCCTTGCCGGTTCCGCTTTCCCCGGTGATCAGGACGCTGGCGCGGGAGGGGGCCACGGCGGAGATCGTCGCCATAACGTCTTGCATCCTTTTCGACCGGCCCACCAGCCGGCCCAGAACGCCCGCATCCCGCAAGCGCCGGTTTGCAACCTCAAGCTGGAGCTCGTTTTCACGCCGCTCCAGACAATTGCGGAGTTCAACCTGAAGGCGTTTTGGATTGACCGGCTTCTCAAGAAAGTTGAAAGCTCCCAGCTTGGTGGCTTCCACGGCCTGCTCGATCGTGCCCTGTCCCGTCAGCATGATAAAGATGATCTCAGGCCGGGATTCGCGCACCTGCTTGAGAAGTTCCATGCCGTCCGCGACGGGCATCCGCAAATCCGAGATAACCACCGCCGGATTAAAAGCCCCAATTCTCTGCACGGCTTCCTGGCCGTCGCCAGCCATATCGGTTTCGTAGCCCCACACCCTCAGAAGCTCCGCCAACCCCTGGCGCGCGCTGAGTTCATCGTCCACCACCAGGACCTTTACTCCGTTAGACACTTGCGGCCTCCATGGGTCACTATATTACATTGCTTCCCCGTGCGGTTCAAAATCCGCGCGCAGGCGCTCCAAGCAAATTTCACCCCAAAGACCATTGCCGATGCATTCTGCTCCCACCCAAGCTCTTCAAGGCTCAGCCCAAAGTGCGCCTTCCGCCATTCCCCATTTGGAAACAGCTTGGGAGCATGCGTCCCATTTTGGGATTTGCTTTGACTTTGTGGAAGCGCCGTTCGTATACTGGGCACAATTCTCACGTACGCTAGGCGTCTGGTAGGTCGCGCCATCATGGATGTTCACCTTTTGATTGCTGGCTTGGGAAAGTCCCGCCGCGACCTGTGCGCTGGGGTTGCGAAGCGGCTGGGCTTGGCCGCCTCTACCGCAGAGTCCGCCTCTCATGCTCTCGACCTTCTCAACACCTGCGGCATCGATATCGTCCTTGTGGACCCGGGCATGCCGGGCCTTAAATTGCTGAACCTCCTGAAGTCGGCGCGGAGAAACTCACCGGAGGCCGACGTGGTGGTCATCGCAGATTCCGCCAATGCCGATTTGGCCCAGCAAGCAATCAACCAAGGAGCGTGTGATTGTATCTTTCGTCCCTTTGAAGCGGGCGACCTCGAGCGGTTGCTTGCGCGGCTAGTTCAAAACAGGCAACTCTCCGCTGAAAACCGCCTGCTCCGCGAGCAACTGGAGACGCGCCGCGGGCTGGGAGCCCTCATCGGCTCCTCGGCGAAGATGCAAAAAGTGTATGAGATGATCTTGAAGGTCGCGGCCAAGCGGCATCCCGTGCTGGTGCTGGGAGAGAGCGGCACGGGCAAAGAGCTGGTGGCGCACGCCATTCACTCTTACGGGCCGCTCCGCGAACTTCCCTTTGTTCCCGTGGATTGCGGGGCCTTGTCCCCCACCCTCGTTGAAAGCGAACTCTTCGGGCACGTGCGCGGAGCCTTTACGGGCGCCAACCAAAACCGCTCCGGCCTGCTGCTGGCGGCAGGTAGAGGAACGCTTTTCCTGGACGAGATTGCGGAGCTTCCGGTGGAGCTTCAAGCAAAGCTTCTGCGGGCCATCCAGGAGCGGGAAGTCCGGCCCGTGGGCAGCAACCGGCGCGTGCCTTTTGAGGCGCGCCTGATTGCCGGAACCAACCAGCAACTGGAAGGAGCAATTACTCGCGGAACGTTCCGCAAAGACTTGTTCTTTCGCCTCAATGTCGTTTCCATCAAGCTCCCGCCCCTGCGGGACCGCAAAACCGACATTCCCGCCCTGGCGCACCACTTTATGGACCGTTACGGCGGGAGCAGCGGCGGCCCCAAAGACATCTCCTACGACGCGATGACCCGCCTGATGGGTTATAGCTGGCCCGGCAACGTGCGGGAACTTGAAAACTGCATCCAGCGCGCATTGGCCCTGGGCTCGGACCCCGAAATTCAAGTCCGGGATTTGCCTTCCAATCTGCTTTACGCCGTGAAGGCTGGAAGCGGGCGACGGCAGGTTCCCACCTTGCGCGAAGTTGAGCGGGACGCCATCCTCCATGCGCTTGAAGTAACCGCCGGAGACCGTCTGCGCGCCGCCAAAATGCTGGGTATCGGCAAGACCACCGTGTACCGCAAAATCAAGGAATACGGGCTGGAGAACCTTCTCGATTCGTCTCAGCTCTAGCCGTGCGCTGTGCGCGGGAGGGCCGCCGCACAGCAATCTGTTCTCCGCTTTCACGGCCCGCCTGAAACGTTGCTTCCGCTCCCAGGGAGCCTCCGCCGCCCATTCCATCCCGCAGAAATTGCTCGACAATCGCACGGGCTTGCACTGAAAATTGCTCACATGGCCACCATCGCTCTGGATGCCACCTACACCCTGGGATCCCAGCCTTCCGGCGTCGCCGTCTATTGCAGAAGGCTGATTGAGTCCCTGGCCACGCTCGAGAGCGAGCACCACTATCTGCTTTGTTACCGGATCTCACGGTTTAAAATGCGCCGCGACTTTCTTCGGCCCAATCCCTCGCCACAGCCCGGGCGTCCGCGTTTTTCCGTCCGCTTTTACCACAATCCCTGGACGTTCTGGCTGCCCTGGCAGGCCGAGATGTTTCACAGTCTCGTACAGCGTCCTCCCGCGTTCCGGTTCAAAAAGGAAATCGTTACGGTGTTGGACCTTTGCCCCGTGACGGGGAAAGACTATTCCACGCCGGAGTTCCAGCGGAAATTTTCCGCGCTGCTGCTGGAGGCTGTGGAGAGAGCTGTGCGCGTGATTACGCCTTCCCGGCATACCTCTGACGAGCTATTGAAGCACACCTCGGTCCCGCCTGAAAAGATTCGCATGATTCCCCTCGGCGTCGACTTGCCCACGCAAACGCTCCCTCCCGAGCGCCGCGTGCTGGAGCATGAGCGCCTGGTGGGAAAAAGAAACAAGATGATTCTCACTGTGGGCGCCATTCAGACCCGCAAGAACACCTTGAACGCTTTGAAGGCGCTTCGGCATCTGCCCGACCGCTACCACCTGGTCATTGCCGGGGGAGACGGCCACGGCAGTGAAGCCGTCCATGACTTCCTCCGAACCGAAGGGCTGGGCTCTCGCGCTCAGGTGCTTGGCTACGTCCCAGCCGAGCGCATCCCCGTACTCTATGATTGCGCGGACGTCTTTATTTTCCCGTCCTTCGACGAGGGATTCGGGCTCCCGGTTCTGGAGGCGATGGCGCACGGCCTTCCGGTGGTGGCCTCGCAAACTTCCTGCCTGCCGGAAGTGGGGGGTGACGCGGCAATTTACGTCGATCCGCACAGCCCTGAGGACATTGCCCAGAAAATCATGCAGGCGGCCGAGGATGAAAACTTGCGGGAGCGGATGATTGAGCGCGGCCTCGAGCGCGCCCGGGAATTGACCTGGCGGCGGACGGCTGCCGCCTACTTAAAAGTCTATGATGAAGTGCAGGCGATGTAGCCTGCGCGCGGACGCCAGCGGCTGAAATTTCATTCGGCTCAGGGCTCGGCGTCTGCACAACCACCTCGATGGGAGCTTGTGATAAGGTTCCCTCGGGCAAATTCGGAGGAGTTTTGAAAAAAGCGTTGATTACCGGAATTTCCGGGCAAGACGGAAGCTATCTTGCCGAGTATCTGCTCGATCTCGGCTACGAAGTCTGGGGGCTGGTGCGGCGCGAGCCCTCAACCATGCGCTGGCTGGAACCGATTGCGCACCGAGTCGAATTCGTGTATGGCGACCTCCGAGATGAGGAATCC
>JBJKQF010000284.1:0-4245 GCA_046705545.1 Terriglobia bacterium | reverse complement strand
CGATAATCTCGGCAACGCGCTGGCGCTCCAGGGGGACCTCAAGGGGTCGATAGCGCAGCACCGCATTGCGATTAAGTTGAGGCCCGACTGGCCTGAAGCGCACAACAACCTGGGCAATACTCTGCGGCAGGCGGGAGATTTAAAGGGCGCCGTGGCCGAATTCCGAGAGGCGATCAAACTGAACCCCAAGTACGCGGCCGCTTACAACAATCTGGGTCTTGTGTTCCGGCTGCAGGGAAAAATTGATGATGCGATTGCCCAATACCAGAAGGCCATCTTTTTGAAGCCGAATTACGCTGGGGCGCACAATAACCTGGCGGGAGCGTACTACCAGCAGCATGATTGGCGGGGCGCCCGAGTCGAGTACCAACAAGTGTTGCGGATCAAACCCCAGGACGCCACCGCGCACTATAATTTGGGTTTGACCCTGGAGGCCGCCGGGGACCGGAAAGAGGCGCTAGCGGAGTTGCAGAAGGCCCACCAATTAGCTCCCAGCAATGACGACTACACTCAGGCCTACCACCGGGTGCAGAAGGAATTGAAGGCTCTGGGGCCGCCGGCTGCCGCCAATTCCACTGAAGCAAAAGCGGACAAATCGCAATGATCGACGCCCGAAGGTGTTCCATCGGGATATTTTGATACGGACCCAAGAAAGGAAGATGCCATGCTCAAAGTTGGGGACAAAGCGCCGGGTTTCGCTCTGCCTTCTGATACCGGAGAGACCATCTAATTGGGTGACTTCAAGGGAACCACCTTGGTGCTGTTCTTTTTCCCGAAAGCGGACACGCCTGGTTGAACTCGCGAGGCGAACGAGTTTCGTGACGCCAAAAAACAATTGGAAAAGCTGGGGGCCAAAGTACTGGGGATGAGCGCCGATACTTCCGAGAAGCTTGCAAAGTTTCGTGAGAAGTACAGTTTGAATTTTCCCCTGGCCGGCGATGCCGGGCACAAGACCCTGGAAGCCTACGGCGTCTGGCAGGAAAAGAATCTTTACGGCAACAAGAGCATGGGCATTGTACGGACGACCTACCTGATCGACCCGCAAGGCAAGGTGAAAACCGTTTTCCCGCGCGTCAAGGTGGACGGACACCTTCTTGAAGTGCTAGCGGCTCTGCGCTTGTAAGGGGCGGACTACTCCAGCATGGAAGCAATCGAGGGGCTTCGCTCGTAACCCAGCGAAGGGTGGTGGCAGTAGAAGATCCGGACCTGACGGTTTTCAAGGAAGGGAAGCCGCGCAGAATCCGCGGCCCAGCCCTGTGATCCCATTATGTTGCGAAACGGCTGAACGTCTGCGGGGTCGCGTCCCAAAAGAAACTGCTCTACCCCCTGGTAAGCGTCTTCCCCCAGGACCACCAGCGTATCCAGGTTGGGAAAAAGTTGGAGTTCGTTCCGCAGGTGCCGCCCGCAGTTGTGCAAGGCTCTCTCCGGGGTACGGGGCCCCGTCGCATGGCAGCGAATGACGTCCGTCAGGACGAACCGCTGCTTGAATTCGGCAAAGTCTTGGACCCCCAGCAGTTCAAACAGCGCGATGACAAACCGGTTCGGGCTCCCGCTGCTACGGTAGTAGGAATTATCGGGCCGGCTGGCTGCATGGCGCCCAATCACTGCGACGCGCACCACGTTCAGGTCCGGATAGTCGCGCTTCAGATATTTGGCCATGAATTCTCGGGGCGGCAGCAGGATCGTGGACATGGCCGCGCAATCGCGGCACCCTTCGATTTTGTGCAGGACGGCTTCCGCATCGAGCCCGGGAATCCGGGCACGTGAGTCGGAGACGGCCGGGGCGGACAAGGCCATTTGCAGGAGGGCTTCTGGACTGGCGCCCGCCGGACCGATAATCGCGTTGTCAATCAGCCGTACCTTTCCCACGCGCGCGGCCACCAACGCCACGCTGCCCGCGGTCACCCGCTCTACGGGCTCCATGCTGTGGGAGTTGACGATGGCGACGTAATCGATTTTGACTCGCGCTTCGGCTGCCAAGACTCGCCTCATTTCATCCAGGATGCACGCGGCGTCACACTGGCCGGCGTGCGCGAGTTCCTCAGCCTTTTGAAGGCTGCGGCTGAGCGCCAGCGCCGCTTTCCGCTGGGTGTTCTTCAGCAGGACGTTCCGTGAGCTGACCGCCAAGCCGTCTTTGTCACGCACGATGGGACAGAAAACCAGCCGCACGTGCAGGTTCATGTCTTCGACCAGCCGGCGTATCACAATAGCCTGTTGGAAATCTTTCTGCCCGAAGTAGGCCATGTCGGGCAGCAGAATATTGAAGAGCTTCAAGACGACCGTGGCGACTCCCCGAAAGTGGCCGGGCCGCGACGCGCCCTCGAAGAGCTGGGCCAGGGGACCGGGCTCAACGAAAGTCTGGAATCCTTCCGGGTACATTTCGTCGGCGCTGGGTGCGAAAACGGCGTCGACGTTGTAGGCGCCGAGCAGGTCGAGGTCCTTGTCGAGCTGGCGGGGATACCGGTCATAGTCTTCCCCGGGACCGAACTGCGTGGGATTTACAAAGGAGGAAACGACCACTACGTCGCACTGGTGTTTGGCCTGAGCCACCAGGCTCACGTGGCCCTTGTGCAGGGCTCCCATCGTGGGGACCAAGCCCAGGGACTTGCCGCGGGTGCGCGTGTCACGCGCTACGGACTTCATTTCGTTGATGGAGGTAATCAGGCGCATGGAGCTTTTCGATGCGTCAAGCCGATTTAGAAATCATGCCGCCGGGCCGTTGTGGTGTGAGTATCGCGGGCCAGCAGGAAAAAGTGGTGGCCGCGAATCCCAGCATCATTATAGTCAAGACGACGCCTAGCGTGAAACCTCCTTTTCAAATTGCTCAAGCATTGTGGGCGACCAGTGGTAGGATTCGGAGTCGTTTGGGTAGCGGCCTTCCTGGACGTCGCCCTTATAGCGAGTCAGAGCTTCGTGCAGAGTTTCGCGGAGGTTGGCGTACGGCCGCACGAATTTGGCCTTCCGTTCAAAAGTGCATCCCACCAGATCGTGGAAGACGACTACTTGGCCGTCGCACTCGGGCCCCGCGCCGATGCCGATAGTCGGGATTCGTAGCTGCCGGGTCACAATCGCCGCCAACTCTCGGGGGATGGCTTCTAGAACAACCGCAAAAACGCCGGCATCTTCCAGGGCCTGAGCATCCGCCAGCAGTTCGTTGGCAGACTCCAGGCTGCGGCCCTGGACCCCGTAACCGCCCAGCCGGTGAACCGATTGTGGCGTGAGTCCGATGTGGCCCATGACGGGAATCTCTGCGTCCCGCAAATGCCGGATGAGGCGCGCGCGTTTTTTGCCTCCTTCCAGCTTGACGGCTTCCGCGCCGCCTTGCTTGACGAAGCGCAGGCTCGTTTCGACCGCCTTCTTGACCCCCATGTGGTAAGAGCCGTAAGGAAGGTCTGCGACCAGCAGTGCCCGCTTCACGCCGCGCCGCACGGCCCGCAGGTGGTGGAGCATCTCTTCGCTGGTCAGGGGGACCGTGGAATCATAACCCAACGCCACCTGAGCCATCGAATCCCCGACTAGAAGAATGTCTATGCCCGCTTCATCCACCAAGCGCGCCGTCGCGTAGTCGCTGGCGGTGAGACAGGCGATCCTTTCTCCCCGGAGCTTGCGCTCCAAGATGGCGGGAACGGTAATTTTGCTCACGGCCGCTGACTTTGGGTCCATGGCGATACCTCCTTGGGATGTTCTCAAGACGAAAGTTGGGGGAAAGGATTTCTGGAAAAAGGAAAACCCACCCCACCTTTGCCGCTTTACATCGGCGGCGCAAATCCGCGCCGGCGGCCCCGCCGGGCCTCCACGCGTCTGGACGGAGAGGGTCGAGAGGAGATCGAGCTTTCAACGCGCCGCGCACCTTTCACCTTTAAGAACCACTGATGCGCTGCGGTCACCGACCGTCTCAGTCCGCGTGCGCGGATCCAAGCGGCAAAAAATACTGCGTTCCGTGAACCGGCTGGCTCAGACGGTTCAACAGTTGCTTCAAATCCTCGTTCCGGTCGACAAAGTCGATCTCGGACGTTTCAATCTCCAGGAGTTTGCTCGCGTGATAATGGAAGATGTTGTGATCGTATGCGTCGACCACCGCCATGAGTGATTACTGTGAGATCCCGTTTGCGGAGGATGCCGCCCGTAGAACGCTGGAGACCCTCTCTGTCCAAACTGGTGGCGGCCCTCCAGGGGCCGTCGGCGCGAGCATAACGATTGCGCGTGTTAAAACCGAGCTGAGACAGAGAGGGTTCTCCTTTTAAG
>JBJKQF010000283.1:0-4703 GCA_046705545.1 Terriglobia bacterium | reverse complement strand
AGAACGATCAGATCGTGCGTCTGCGCACGGATCTCTTGAGGCCTTTACCTGAAATCCATTTGAGCGAGGAGAGGACCCAGATTGACTACCAAATAATCCATTTCCGGCAGCTCGCTCAGGGGGTATGCCTACCTAAGAATGTCATTGTGACTGTCGCTTGGCATGGCAAAAAGCTTCGCAATGAGCATCAATATTCAGATTTCAGGCTCTTCAACGTTGGCGCGTCTCAAGACATCAAGAAGCCCAAGCTTTCCGAGAGCCTGGCTGAAGATCACTCCCCCCACAAATAACCTCCTGGGACGGATCCCTCGCTCAGAGGCCTAAAGTTGGAGACTCCCAACAGGCGCCCTCTGCATGACACCAAGTGCCAGCCTTGCAGTATCTGTGTTAGCGGTAGCGCCGCCATCTTATTTTGTAATGGTCAACGCCCCCACCCTTCGGCGTCGGAAAGCCTGACTGAAAGCTATACCTCACCTGACAATATGGTCCAAAGTATATCACCGGCTTTTGATGCCCCTTCATGGGTCCGAACGGGAAGGCGACAGGAGGTGAGGGTGTAAACTGTCTCCCAACGATTGGCACAAAAATACGGCAGGCCATCGGCAGCACGGTTTGTTATAGCTCGAGACGACCTCCTTTCACCCCCCGATTACCTCCTCTCCACGACAGCCCGGTCCATTCCTCTTTAACCAATGCGATGTACTCTCTCATCCCAATCCTCGCCGTGGTGTCCTAATTCCACCCCTTTTACCGCCCGCTCCGGTCAAGTAGCATCAAAGGCCTGGGGCGTGGGCTTAGAGCCGCGGCCTTCGATCGGCCCGTTACGAGTCCTGCTTCAAGCGTTTCGAAGCTCACATTTGCCGGGCTGAGGTTTCAGGAGGGCCAGTGAAAACTCGAAAGGTTCAAGCGTGTGAGAAAGACCTAAGGAAGAAGGAGCAAAATTCGCACGATCTTGAAAATCTCCCGCGAGTCCTAGGGCAAGGCACACTACTAAGCCGGATACATAGATCAAAATTGGTTGATGGGTAGGAATCAATCAGTCATTTGGAAACAGAAAACCGCTACTGGGCTGGATGAAGTGTTAGAGTAGGGCAGGGATTAATGATGGGTGGTAAATCATTAAGGTATAGTCGGATTTCATTCCCTGCCCTAGTATTGATTATCGAATATACTACCATACCGCGTCGATGAAAAGGCAAAAAATTCAAAGAGGCACTCGAATACTGGGTCACGAGGCATTATCCCAAAAGACCTCGAAGACCAACCCGGAATACAGGGAACCGGTTCTACCATCCCGGTGCCAGTGGCCGTCGTCCGTGTAATAAAAGTAGGTGATTTTGCCGGGCCCCTGGAGATTTGCCAGGACCAACTCTTTGCAGGGAGGCAGGTTCACCCGGTGGCCCTCAGTGTGGTTCGCAAAGGCCCCGTGGGTAATGCGGAACAGCTCCTGAAGCTGGCCACGCGCAGGAGAGCCACCAATCACCGCCAGTGCGCAGACCCACACCAGCCTGCTTACAAGGGATTGCGGAGCATTCGCTTCAAGGTTTAGACCCAGAAAGAAAAAGAGGATGGGCTCGTTTGCTAGGCCCATCCTCTTGGAGGTTTGTGAAACGGGTTAGAAGTCGATCTTCAACCCGAACTGAATTTCACGCGGGAAGTTGGCCTGTCCGGTTACGTGGCCAAAGCCACCGATGCCATTGCCGAGTGAGTTGCCTTGGAGGACCGAACCGTACTGATCGCCCCCCTGATCGAAGCCAAAGAGCGTGCGGTTGAAGATGTTCAGAAAGTCCGCGCGCAGTTCGACATTTACCCGCTCGCTAATGCGAGTGGTCTTGAGCAGAGAAATGTCTTCATCAAGATAGGGGAACCGGCGAATTCCGCCATTAGTGGGCGGCGCAGTCCCGAAGGAGTAGGTGGGCGGCTGCACCCAGGCGTTAATATTGAGCGTAGCGCCCGCAGCCCCTGGGGCGTTGGGATCCCAGGTGCCATTCCGGATGGCAGCCGATTTCTGAGGAACGCCGGGTACAACATTCGGACGCGTCAGGAAGCTATTCGCCCCAAAGTAAGGATTCAAGGGATTGGAGCCGCTCACGATTTCTTGCGGCGCGCCTGCCCGGTATTGCTGGACACCCGAAATACTCCAGCCTCCAATGATCTTGTCGGCCAAGTTGCTGGTGTTCGCAAACTTCTTGCCTTTTCCGAATGGCAACTGGTATTGGTAGGCGAAGACCAGATTCTCGGGATAGTCGTTAAGGCTCAGCCCATACTCCGCCCTGGCATTGTAAAAGTCTTGCGTGAAGCCAGAGAATTCGTTGTACAGACTCCCCGCGTCCGTCAGGGTCTTGGACCAGGTAAAGGCAGCCATGAAGGTCAGCCCTGCGGACATACGCTTGCGAGCTTGGATCTGGAGGGAGTGATAGCTCGAACGCCCCACCGATTCTCCAAAGTCCCGCAACTGGGAGAGGCCTTCCACTGTGTCCACCTGGTATTGCGGGAACGGGCGCAGGGACTGGCCGAGCGTGGCGCCACCACCCCACAGGGACTCGAATCCTGTGAAGGGAGAGTGGTTGCCCGTGCCTGGGTCAACCGGCATCGCCTGCACCACGGGAAGCGCCTGCACCGCGGCGTTCGAGATGGGGTCAAAGAGCAGTGGTCCGTACTTCAGGTTGGAGGTGGGTACAACATTCGAGTTCATCAGGCGGCTGGAGAGGTGCGTTCCCCTGGTGCCGACGTAAGCCACGTCAAGAACAATCTGCCCCGGGAGATCGCGCTGAAAGTCCAGAGTCCAGGTTTGCATATACGACAGATTGTTATCTCCGGGGTATGCGCCAAAGCTCGGCGGCCCATCCCCATTTTGGAAAGCGGGGTTGATGAACGGCGGCGGAGTGAAATTCCCGGCCGGCCAGCCACCGGCAAGGGTAAAGGCCGGAAGCGCTCCCGTGAACCCGGTGCTCACATTCTCCGGCACTCCATTCGAGGTGCTAAAGCCCAGTTGCGCCCATGAAGAAGCATAGGCGCGATAGCCGCCGCTCGGTGCGTACATCATCCCGTAGGAGCTTCGCACCACGGTTTTGTCGTTGAGCGCATAGGCAAATCCAATGCGCGGGGCAAAAGCCGTCTTATCCGCGTGAAATGGGGCGCGATCCGACGGCGTGGCAAAGTGCAGGGCTCCGTTAAGCCCTCCGGCGCCCGGATTCGCGAGCAACGGGTCCATCCAGGAATAGACGTTGTGGGCATCCACGACGGGGAGCATCAGGTCGTAACGAAGGCCCAGGTTGAGGGTCAGCTTGTGAGTCACCTTGAAGTCGTCCTGAACAAAGAGTCCGTAGCGGCCCGCACGCTGGGCGGCTTCCGCCAGGCTGATTGCCGCTAAGCCAGTGCTCACATCCCCAAAAAGGAAGGATGCGGCTCCAAACCCTGTGCAGTTACTACCCGGAGTGCAGTTGTCGCTGTAAAAATTTCCCGGCAGTGAAGTCGCTCCGGAACTGAAACTGAGCTTTCCAGATTGGTAGCTCAGGCTAAAATTATTTTCCTGCGCTTTCATGTAGCTAAAACCCATCTGGACGGTGTGCCTACCTTTTGTCCAGGCCAACGTATCATCCAAGGTGTAGACATTAGAAGCGTTATAGCTTTGTCCCTGGCGAGCGTAAGCGTTGCCCAATCCGCCGATATCCAACTCCGGCCAGACCGACCCCGGGCCCGTCTGCGGCACCCCGTTCCAGCCCAAAACCGCAGGCCATCCGAGCCCGGCCTCCGGGAAACTGTCGTTCCTCTGGCGATTGAAGCCCAGCACCACGCGGTTCACCAGATTCGGCCGGATGATCCAACTGTGGGATAAGCGGGCCAAGTTGTAATGGATGGTGTTGTTTGAGCCTTCCCCGATCGGCGCCGGCCACTTGGAGGCGGTAGGTTGGAGGGTGTTCGCCCAGAAATACTCGCCCATCAAGCGCTGACGATCGTTGAGGACATGGTCAATCTTGGCTCCATACTCATTGGTAGAAGTATGAGACGGGTACGACACCGCCCAATTGAGCTGATACCCGAAGGCGCAAGTCGCACAGGGGTTGAGATTGGGGAAATACGAAAACATCTTCTTGGCCACGGGGTCAATCATGCCCGGCTGAATAATGTTGGCCGCAGCGGTCGGCGCGCCCGTCACCGGGTTGAACCCGACGCCGTCGCGGATATAGGCGGTGGCGCCGCTAATATTCGTGAGCCCAGTAACCGGGTCCACAGCTCCAGCCGCCACGGTCCGCAGCGGCTCGCTCCCATTGTAAATTTCCCCTGCGTAAACAGGCCGCCCCAGAGCATCATGCCCGATCACTCCGCCTAGGATGTTGCTCATATCTCCGTTCTTCATGCCCACCGTCGGCAAGGTGTCCTTGACATTACCCACCTGCTGCGCCAAGCGGAAGCCCTCATAAAAACCATAGAAGAAAGTCTTGTTCTTTTGAATCGGCCCGCCAATCGTGGCCCCGAATTCGTTTTGTTTGTTAACGGGAGTCGGCTGCCCAGCCGCATCAGTGAAGAATCCGGCCGCATCCAAGGCATTATTGCGCAAATACTCGAAGGCAGATCCATGGAATTGGTTGGTTCCCGACTTAGTCACAAAAGAGATAATGCCTGGTCCACTCGCCCCGTATTCGGCTGGAGGATTTACCGTGAAGATCTTGAACTCATCGACCACGTCGGGAGGGAAGAAT
>JBJKQF010000282.1:0-10543 GCA_046705545.1 Terriglobia bacterium | reverse complement strand
GCCTGCAAGAGCTCGAAGAACGCTCGCCGGAAGACCGGGTGGCGATCGTCGTCTTCTCCGGCGACCTGGACCGCGTGCTGGCAGCCTTCGTGATCGCCACGGGCGCCGCGGCGATGGGCCAGCAGGTCAGCATGTTCTTTACCTTTTGGGGTCTGAGCGTTCTCAAAAAGAACACGGAGCTTTCCGGCAAGACCCTCTCCCAAAAAATGATGGCTCTGATGTCCCCAGATACGAGCCTGGATCTTCCCGTCTCCAAAATGAATTACTTTGGCATGGGCGCCAAGATGTTGCGATCCATGATGAGGGAAAAGAACGTCAGCTCTCTCGAAGAGATGATCACTCTGGCGCGGGAGTTGGGCGTGCGTGCGATTGCCTGCGAAATGTCCCGCGACGTCATGGGCATCAAGCAGTCCGAGCTCGCCGACGGGCTTGAATGCGGCGGGGTCGCGAGTTTCCTGGCCGATTCGCTGAAATCGCGCACCAGCCTTTTCATCTAAGCCCGCAGCCAATTTCGAGCCCGCTGAAACCCAATAAAGCTCGCGGCGCGGGTACCACTCCGGGAAGTAGGCAAGCCGGCTTGAATCCTCAAGCCTGTTGTGCGGGGGGAATTTAGTGAGACTCTTGGGGAGAGCGTGAGGAATGCATGGGCGCAGGTTGTGATGCGGACGAGCCTTTCAGCCACCAGTTTCCCTGGTTGCGGCCGCTTTGCCACCAGCCGGAGACTTCCTGCTGCAAAGTTCGCTCTAACATGTCCTGGAAAGTTTTGTCGTGCCACTCTTCAAGGTAAGCGCCCCAGGTTCCGGCTAGGGTCCGGCCGTCCATCGTGCGGCCGGTCCAACTTCCTTCCCATCTCCGTGGAGTTTTTTCAGCCCGCCAAGTTCCCGCCTGCACCACTTGGCCCGCGTTGACTAGAGTCCAGGAACCCTCTGCAACGTTGGGGCGGCCCGGCAAAGCGTGGCCCGTCCAGGTTCCGTGCAAAACTTCTCGATGTCCCGCCGTGGCTGTCCAGGTGCCGTGGATGACAGGCACGGGCTGCCCGCCCAACGCGCAGACACACACCATCAGAGCCAGAACCAACTTCGCGCTTCTCACCCCGAGGTCCTTTCAGGCGCCGCACCTTCAGGGGCGCTAGCCGCTGTATACACCCGCGCAGAGGGGCAACGCAAGGGACAATTGGGACTCTGGCCTACAATCATTCTGAACCCCGCAAGCCGGGCGGAGGGGGTGATGAAAAACGCTACGATTTCTCTGTGAAAACTGTATATTATTAAAAAATAAGGAGTTAAAGACAAGACAGGGGACCTCGCCTGCAATCAATGTAAGTTGTTGCATTATAAGAACTTACTGAAGGCTTGGCAATTCGACGCGCGTGCCCGCACCAAGCCTTTGACAATTTACAGACGATTGCTGTAAGGTAAATGCCCCGAGGAGAAAATCATTGAAAAAATATTCCATCGCAGTTATCACCGGGACATTTCTGTTAGCAGCCTGCAGCTTGTCAGGCTCGCTCAAATCCAAGCGCGCCATCCAGGGCGCCATTGATGCTCATCTGCGCGACAACCCTCACATCTCGATGCAGAACTTCAACACGGTGGTTGAGACGGTAACCTTCAAGGACGACACGGCGGATGCGCTGGCCAAGTTTGTCTCCAAGGATGCGCCGCACAGCGCGGTGGAAGTCCGTTACCATCTAAAGTTGGAGGGGCGCACCTGGAAAGTGGTCTCCAGCTCATCAGCGGGCGGCCAAGGAATGGGCGGGCACATGGGCGGCACGGGCTCCATGATGCAGCCCTCCACGGCGCCGAGCCAGTCCGCAGCTCCACTCGAACCTAGCCACTAATCTTAAGCAACCAACCCAGGGCCGGCTCGCCTTTCGCGGCGGTCCCTCGTTGGGCTTGCGCCGGAGCGTCCCTCTCCCCGAGGGAGTCTGTATGATAACCGGCTTTTTCGCGCTGTAGCGGCGCTCTATGAGCGCCGGATGTACAAGAAAATCCAGGCCGGCGGTCATAGACCGCCGCTACAAATTCAGTTATCAGGCAGTCCCCGAGGTCGAGGGTAAGAATTACAGAGAGTTTGGTTTTCGTGTTCTCTGTGGCTCGAAGTCCTTAACAGAGAGCGCGGGGAGCACCTCAGTGGCCTCCGTGTTGAGCCTTTTCCGCAGAGCGACCACGGAGGAATTCGGCAGCCGTTGGCGCGCGATTTGCGCTCATGCCTATAATTGAGAAGCCGCGGATCCAACGATTCGCGCCAGCGGGAGAAGTTGCGCGCGTCGCCGGAACCGCAAGGCCTGCGCCGCCCGCTCCCGGATGCGGAGGGTCCGGCGTTTGCGCTCCAGGCTCATCAGGTTTATCGTCATCATCCAATGCATCCTGTTTGCCGCGCACGGGTTCGTTTACGAAACGTGGGTGAGTTTCGCGACACGTCCCGGCGCGACGAGGATCGAGGCTCTGCGGGCGGCCATGGGAGTGCTTTCCGTCAGCTTTGTCGCGGCGTCTCTCGTGGCATTCCGCACCTCAAACTTCTGGGCGAAGTGGTTCTACAAGGCCGCGGCCGTGTGGCTGGGCACGCTGAACTATCTGGTGGGAGCGGCGTTCCTTTGCTGGGCGCTCGACCTGGGAGGCAGGCTCTTCGGCCTGCGCGCCGACCGCCCGGCGCTTGTGGCGAGCCTCTATGCGCTGGCAGGCCTCACGGCCCTCTACGGACTGATCAACGCCCGCCGGGTGCGGGTGAAGCGCCTCCGGGTCAAGCTGCCGAATCTTCCCGCGGCCTGGCGGGGCCGCACGGCGGCGCTGGTTTCTGACCTGCACCTGGGGCACGTGAACGGGCGCGGCTTCCTCCGGAAGATCGTCACGCGGATCGGGCGTTTGCGCCCCGACGTGGTTTTTATCGCCGGCGACCTGTTCGACGGCGTGCACACAAACCCCGGTCACTTGGCTGAGGGGTGGAAGCATCTCACACCGCCGCTGGGCGCCTACTTTATTACCGGAAACCACGAAGAGTTCTCCGACCCCACAAAGTATCTTGAAGCGGTTCGCGAAGCCGGCGTGCGGCCCTTGAGCAACCAGCGAGTGAGGATTGAGGGCCTCGACATCGTGGGCGTGCCCTACCGGGATGCGGCGCGGCCCGAGCGCCTCCGCTCCTTCCTGGAGAGCGCGGGACTCGAGCGCGGACGCGCCAGCATTCTGCTGGCCCATGCGCCAGCCCCCGGCAGCCTGGCAATTGCCGAGCAGGCGGGCGTCTCGCTGCAGCTTTCCGGCCACACGCACGGCGGCCAGATCTTTCCGTTCACCTGGGTCATCCGGCGTGTTTACCGCGAGTATGCCTACGGGCTGCAGCGCTTTGGGGAGATGGTGGTGTACACGTCAAGCGGCTGCGGAACCTGGGGTCCACCCCTGCGGGTGGGCACGCAGCCGGAAATCGTCCTCATAAAGTTTGAGTAGCGATCCGCGCTGATTGCAAGAAGCCAACTACCCGCTTTTAGAGATTCACTGAAGAGTTTAAAAGAACGTGCGGACAAAGGCGCCGAGGCCAGAGAAAAGAGGCTTGGGGCGGGGACGTTCCTGGCGAAGGCCTTCGATGGAAGAGACCCAGGGACGGGTTGCTACGCAGGCGACGACTAAGACTTCACCCACCAGACTAGCTCCGATATGTTTGATGACGACCGCCTCTCCATCCGGCGGCTCGTCCACCACTCGGAGGTTCAAGATCAGGGCGGCAAAACCCTGCTTGGAGAATTCCTTGAGGCTCCTGCGGACTTCCGCGCCGCCGCCGTTGAGCGGCGCAATACCCGCCGAAAGAGCATCCAGAACGTTGTGGATAACGGCCGGGTCTTCTATCGTAAGGACGTGCCGTTCGTTCTCTTGCAAATCAGTCCTTTCAATCGACGACCGCGCCATAAGCGTGGTCGAAGAAACCCATACTATGGTATTCCTCCTTTAGGCTTGATCCTATCGCCCGGCGGTGCTAGTACCTTAGTACCATGCCCTGCCAAGCCCGGGACGGAACTTTATGAGTTAAATGGCCTAGTACACTAACCTTAGAGGCTGCACTACCGGCCCATCAGATGGAGGCTGCTGGGCATCGCTGCACATTTCCAACGCTGCGAGCCTGGAACGGGCCCGGCGCCCGCAACCCACCCCGGTAGAGTTGGGTGTATGCTATTTGCAAGGGGTAAAAACGATGTCCGCGAGGCGAGCAGCAAGCAGCCGGTGGAGTGTTCTCGCCGCCATCTTTCTATTGGCCGGCGCCGCGCTGGGCGCCCAAAGCCAGAGCCCTACCGCGACGGACTTCCTGAGGCAAGGCAACAAACTCTCCCGCCAGCAGAAGTGGGCGGCGGCCGAGCAGGCCTATCGCCAGGCCGTGCGGCTATTACCGGGTTCCGCGCAGGCGCATGACCTGCTGGGCAATGCGCTGGCGGCCCAGCAAAAAATTGACGGCGCCATTCGCGAGTACCGGGAGGCCCTGCGCCTCAACCCGCGCCAGGCGGGCGTGCATCGCAGCCTGGGGGCGCTGTATGAAAGCACCGGCAGACTCCCGAGCGCCATTGAAGAATACCGGCAGGAGCTGCGCTGGCATCCCGGCGATCCGGTCGCGGAGGAAGGCCTGGCGCGCGCGCTGGCGGAAAGCGGCAAATACGGAGAAGCGATCAGCAAATACCAAGGAGATCTCGGCGCTCATCCCAAGAGCGCCGGCGCGGAAGCTTCTCTGGCCGCAACGCTGCTCCAGGCCGGCAAGGTTCAACAGGCCGTGGAAACCTACCGGCAGGCGGAGAAACTCGCGCCGAAAGACGCCAGCATCCATGCGGGCCTGGCGAACGCCCTGACGCAGGCGGGAAAATTTTCCGAAGCGATTACGGAGCTGCAAACTGCAGTGCAGCTAAAGCCGGACGATCCGGACCTTCACTACACCCTTGCCACCGCCCTGCGCGCCTCCGGCGACCTGATCCCTTCCATCTATGAATACCGCCAGGCCGTTTCCCTGCGCCCGGAGGAGACCGATTACCGGTATGATCTGGCCACGGCCTATCGCGACGCCGGGGACTATGCAGACTCGGAAAAGGAACTGAAACGGGTGGTCCAACAGCGCCCGGGGGACGCCACCGCGCACACGGAGCTGGCTGCCGCGTATCTTTCCGTGGGCAATCACCTGGCCGCCGCCGCGCAGTATCAGGAAGCTCTGCGCCTGCGGCCCAACGACGCGCACCTGCACGAACAGCTCGGCTTGGTCTTGATGAAGACCGGGGACCTGACGGGATCCGTGCGGGAGCTTCGCCAAGCCGTGCGGCTTTCGCCGAACAACGCCGATTACCATCGGAACCTGGCGGAATCCCTCAAAGCCAAGGGCGACGTCGGGGGGTTTGTTCAGGAATATCAGCAGGAGGTCCGCCTGCGTCCTCAGGATCCCGAAGCGCATCTCCACCTGGCCAACGCCTACATGTCCGCCGGCGAAACCCAGGATGCCGTGGGGGAATACCGGGTGGCGGTTCAATTGGCTCCGCGGAGTGCGCAGCTCCGTTACCGGCTGGCGATGGCGCTTGAGGCACAAGGTGAAAGAGACCAGGCGCGCGTGCAGCTTCAACGCGCCGTAGAGTTGCAGCCGGATTACCCGGACGCCTTGGCCGCCCTGGGAGATTCGCTGATGGAAGAGAAGAATTATGCGATGGCGGTGCCCACCTACCGCGACGCCTTGCGCAGCCGGCCGGATGACCCCAGCCTCCACGCCCGGCTGGGAGAAGCCCTCAGCAGAAATGGCGATCCGCAAGGCGCCGTGCGAGAGCTGCAACAGGCCGTGAAGCTCGACCCCGCCGATGCCGAGTATCGCCTGCGGCTGGGACAGGCGCTTTCCGCCAATCAGAACTACCAATCGGCGGCTGAAGTTTACCGCGAGGCCCTGGCGAAGAAGCCCAACGATCCGGCTCTCGCTCTCAACCTGGGAATAGCGCTTTCACAACAGAAGGATTGGGCCGGTGCGATCAGCGCTTTCCGGCAAGCGCTGAAGAGCCAGCCCGATTCGGCGCCCGCGCGTACGCAACTGGCCGCGGCGCTCGAGCAGTCCGGAGACTTCAAGGGTGCGGCCGCGGAAGCCCAGGCGGCGCTGAAGATCGCACCCAACTCTGCCCGCGCGCACGTTCTGCTGGGGTCAGCGTGGCTTAAAGAGGGAAAAACCGATGCGGCAATCGGAGAGCTGCGGGAGGCGCTGCGCGATGATCCCAAGAGCGATGAGGCGCAGCTGGCGCTGGCCAACGCTCTGCGGCAAAAGGGCGGGCCAGGAGATTCCTACGAGGCCATCGGACACTATGAGGAATACTTGCGCTCGCGTCCGGACGACGTGGAAGTTCATCTCACCTTGGCCAGCGTGTTGAATGAGCAGAAGGATTACGACGGAGCCATTGAGCAATGTCGCGACGCGGTTCGGCTCCAGCCGGACAACGCCCAGGCCCATTACCAGCTTGCCGTCAACCTGGAAGCGTCCGGCCAGGCGGAGCAGGCCCGGCAGGAATATAAAGCCTATTTGCGCCTTGCTCCCAACGCGCCGGATGCCGCGGAAGTTCGCGCGCGCTTGAAAAAACTCACAGAACGCGCCAGCCGCGAGTAGAGACCCTGCCCCCAAGAGCCTTCGCCGCTATCGAGGCTGCGTCGGGTAACCGCCGCGAAAGGCGCGACTCAAACAGGCGCTAGGGCATCGGTGTTAGTATTTGGGTATGCGAATTCTCACGCTGATACTAGCTTTATGCTTTGGCGCTGTTCCCGCTCAGGGCCAGACCATCTTGCGAGCCTTCGTGGGCAAAGACGGCACCGTCCACGTGGTGGAACGCGGCGGAGCCAAAAGAATTTTCCCTCCGGAACCTAGACAGGTCGGCGTTCAACAGATTCATATCTCGCCGGACCGCCGCGCTGTGGGCTGGACGGTGCTGAATTATGGCTGCTGCACGTCCTACGAAGTCCCCGTCAGCTTAGACTTATATCGCAATGGCAAGAAGGTCGAGATCAGTCTGGGAGGGCTGATGGTTTGGAAGTGGCGCTTTGTGGGACGCGGCGAACGAGTTGCTGTGCTCTATGGGCCGGCGCACGGCAACGCCGACGGCGCGAACCTCTACAACACCCGGAATGGGAAAGTCATCGCTTCTTGCACTTCGCCGTGCAAGGCGCCGCCCTGGGCAAGCCTCTGGCAAGCCGAATTGGCCAAGGGTCCAGACACGGACCCCGAGGGCTCGATGCCTCCCACGCCACACTAGCTTTATTACGTCCGCCCCAGCACGGTCTTGGCGATGGTCTGAAGCTGCATGAAAGACGTGCCCTCGTAAATCTTCCCGATCTTGGAATCGCGCAGGTATTTCTCCATGGGATAGTCCTTGGTGAAGCCGTAGCCTCCGTAAATCTCCACAGCTTCAGAAGCCACGCGCTCAGCCACCTCAGAGCAGAAAAACTTGGCCATGGCGGCTTCTTGCAGGAAGGGCTGTCCGGAATCCTTCAGGCGGGCGGCGTTGTAAGTGAGCAAGCGCGCGGCTTCGATATCCGTCGCCATGCGGGCAAGCTGAAACTGGATGGCTTGATTGGCGGCGATCGGCTCGCCGAACTGCTTGCGTTCGCCTGCGTAGCGGACGGCGTGCTCAAAAGCGCCGCGCGCCACGCCCAGCATCTGCGCGCCAATCCCGATGCGGCCTTCGTTGAGCGTTTCAATGGCCAGCTTGTAACCTTTTCCCACCTCGCCCAGAACGTTGGCCTTGGGCACGCGGCAGTCTTCCAGCAGCAGTTCGCAGGTGGAAGAAGCGCGAATTCCCAGCTTGTCTTCCTTCCTGCCGACGGAAAAACCCGGCATGGAAGGCTCTACCAAAAAAGCCGTCACGCCTTTGTAGCCAAGCTCGCGATTGACCGTGGCAAAAAGAATAAAGAGCCCGGCTTCTTTGGCGTTGGTAATCCACAGCTTGCGGCCGTTCAGGATGTAATGGTCACCATCCTCCTGTGCGCGAGTTTCCAGCGCAAAAGCGTCGCTGCCGGAGCCCGCTTCAGAAAGCGCGTAGGCGCCCACCGTGTCGCGGCTTAAGCGCGGCAAGAAAGCTTGCTTCTGGGCCTCCGTGCCCCAGCGCAGCAGGGCGTTTAAGACCAGCGTGTTCTGGACGTCGATCACCACGCCCGCCGAGGCGTCCACGCGTGAAAACTCCTCCACCGCCAGGATGGCCATGAAGAATGTGCCGCCGCTGCCGCCGTAGGCTTCCGGCACATCGATGCCCATAAAACCCTGCTCGAAAAACTTGGCGATCAATTCCGGACGAAAGACGCCCTCGCGGTCCATCGCCGCGACGTGCTGGCCGATCTCCTTTTCGGCAAACTCGCGAGTTGCCGCCTGAAACATCCGCTCCTCTTCGCTGAGCGCCGTCAAGGGTGGGATGGAAGCCGCGGGCGCCGCGGCAGGGTCAGCCATGAAGATTAACCTCCTGGGAAAAGCTTCATCTTATCATCCGGGGCCGGTAGCGCAACCGAATGTTCACTGAGGGATACGCGGGCTTAGGGACAGGGAAAGATTGCGACGCGTGCAGGCCGTCCTCAAGCGGAGGGTGAACGGCGTTCAGGACGATCGGGGGAAGGGTTCGGAATGGGTAATATAATCCGCTAAAAATACCGGCCCGTATAATTGGTGGCATTCTCCGGAACGGTAGTGCAGGTAGAGTCCGCGTAGCCGCATACCCAGCCCGAAAAATTGTTCAGCACCAAAATCCCCGCATCAGCGTCGGGCGCCAAAGGCAGCGCCAAGATGTTGTACTGTCCCGGCGGCACTCCCACCAGGGTGTAAGAGCCGTCCGGCCCCGTCAAGCCGTCCAGCACCACGTCCCCAGTGGCGGCATCGATCGCCACCACGTGCGCGGCAAAAGTTCCGGTGCCGTTCAGACTTACCGTGCCGGAAATCTCTCCCGTCGAGGCAGTGAACTTGGCGGTGCAGTTGGAGGTACCCGGAGGGCTCGTGCAGGGATACAAATAGGAAATCCCGACGGCGTCGTCCGTCGAAAGCCCTAAGGTCTGCCCGGTCGCCGTGGTATCGCCAAAGGGAAACATCACCGCGTGGGCGATTCCGCTGTGGTCCAGCCCCAGCAGATGGCCCTCCTCATGCGTGGCCACGGCTTGAATACTGTAAGTTCCTGAGGAAGGAGTCAGTGAAGTAGAGAAACTTTGATTGGGATTGAATTCGATGTCCGCGTCGGCAAGGCAAACAGGGAGAGCGCAGGTCTTGGTAACACCGCCGCTGCAAGTGTACTGAAAAGAGGTGGTCCCGGAAGACGGCGCCGTCACGAGGGCCACCGCGGTAAAAGCGATGGCGCCGGTCGGAAAGTCACTGGCGCTCTCGGAAAATCCAATCACGTTTTGGCAGTCGGCCGTGGGAGCGGTGGGTAAATTCGCGGGCGGCGTCACGTACTGTGTTGTAAGGTCGGTAAGTGACTGGCCTCCGATCCTGGCAGAAGTCCAGGTCGCGAAGCCCGCGGCAAGCGATTGCTGAATGCAGCTTGAAGGGTCAACGCTGCAACCCGGCGTGGCCACGTTGTTGTTGGGCGTGTAGGGATTCATGAACCACGTCACCGGCAGGCTGTTCCAGCGCGGCACGAAAGGCAAGGGAGACGCAACCGTGCCGAAATTATATTGAAACGTCCTGTAGGCAAACAGCGCCACAGCCGAAGACGCGGCGAGCAGCACCCCGCAGCCGAGCGCCACTTTCATTGCCCGCCCCCAGTATCCATTGAACTTCATCGTCATCACCTCACGCTGAACTGGAACGAGCTGCCTTCCAGGCTTTCCCCTTCCGGAACCTGGCTGGTCCCGCTGATCTTCGCCTCGCGGCCGCGAACGGAAACTGAGTTCCAATAGATCTTCCAGTTCTTTCCCACCCTCTGTGCGATGCCCTGAACCTCACAGCCCGCGGGGATCACCACGGAGTGGCTGGGAAACAGATCGGAAGTTGTCCGCGCCACCACGGAAACTTGCCCGGCCCCGTGGAATTGGGTTGACTGGACCAACACGGGCATCAGGGTGCCGCTGGGAATCACGATGGGCGCGCGCAGGACGCCTGACAACGTCATCTGAAACTCCCCCAGCGTGGGAGACGGGCTGAGGACACGAGAGTTTCCAGTGCGCAGCGCGCCCAGAGGCAAAATGACGCGACGCTCCAACCCGTTGCCATTCGAAGTGATCGGCAACGCCCCCTGCACCATGCCCACGACATGGTAGTCTTGCGCGTTCCCCGACGGCTCAAGGAAAAGAATGTAATCCGTTTGCGGGCGGAGATACGCCGTGCCGGGCACGCGCACATGAAAATTGCCCACCGTGCCGCCCAGCTGCTCGATCACCAGGGTGGAAGCCGGCTGCCCTTTCAAAGCCCGGCCAACCTCCACGGAGGTCAAAGTCACGATGCGCGTGTGCGCTGCGTTCCACTGCATCTGCTGCGAAACCACGCGCCCCTGGACGATGGCGCTGGAAGCCTGGGAAAGCTGGCTGAGGGTCATCCGCACCAGCGTGGTGGCCCCAGCCGGCAGGGACGCAAATGCAGCCGCCAGGAT
>JBJKQF010000281.1:0-4370 GCA_046705545.1 Terriglobia bacterium | reverse complement strand
CATCGAGTACGACCTCAATTGGGACCCGTCCGTACCTTCCGAGCTAACCGACGCGCAGGGAAGAAGCGTTGCACACCAATGGGTACAGGGGTCAACCATCATCAGCGAGCGCCACACGCTGGTCTTCCAAGCTCCCCTGCCCGCCTTTGGCTATCAGCAGTTCCGCGTGCGCAAAGGCAGCCCTGCCAAAGTCCAGGGGGCGGTGAGCGCCAGCGGCCATGTACTCGAAAACGATCATTTGCGCGTCACGTTCTCCAGCGATGGAAGCATCGGCATCTTTGACAAGGATGCGCGCCAGGAAGTCTTTCCGGAAGGAATGGGCGGCGGACGCGCCTTGGTCATGAACGATCCCAGCGACACCTGGAGCCACGAAGTCGTTTCCTACAGCGACGAAGTGGGCGCCTTTGGGAGCGCGAAAGTCCGGGTTCTGGAAAATGGTCCCGAGCGTGGCCGGGTGCGCGTGCGAACACATTACGACGTATCCTATCTGGAAACCGATTGGATTCTTTACGCCGGCAGCCGCACGTTGGAGGCGCGTTGCACGCTCGAATGGCATGAGCATTTGAAGATGTTGAAATTCTCGTTCCCCGTACAGATTGCGAACCCGCGCTCCACTTATGAAACGGCTTTCGGCCACATCGAACGCAAGACGAACGGGGATGAGAATCCCGGCCAGCGATGGATCGACGTCACAGGAAAACACGCGGGCCAGGAGTACGGCCTGGCGGTTATCAATGACGCCAAGTACGGCTACAGTGTGCTGAACAGCGACCTCCGAGTCTCCATCACCCGCGGGGCCGTTTATGCCCAGCACCACCCGTGGGATTTGAAACCGCACGGTGAATACATCTGGCAAGACCAAGGTTTTCAAACCTTCCGTCTCTGGCTGGTACCGCATATTGGGTCTTGGCAGGCGGCCGGAATCGTCCGGCTGGCCGAGGAGTACACATCTCCCACACCGGTGATTTACCAGGGCATTCACGGTGGGTCCAAACCTCAATCGGGCTCCTTCCTGTCGGTCGATGTGCCCAACGTGATCGTATCCGCTCTCAAAAAGGCGGAAGAGGGCCATGACTTGATCCTGCGTTGCTATGAGACCGACGGGAAAGCGACAACCGCGACGCTGCGTCTGGGATTTGCGAACCGACGTTGGAGCGGACACTTCCGGCCGCTCGAAATCAAGACGCTCAGGATTCCGCAGAACGGCGGAGAGATCAGTGAAGTCAACCTGCTTGAGCACAATCTGACTTAAATCGCAGGCCTCTGGACCCAATGGAACTGCAGGAGCTTGACTCTCCGCTCCCACTCCCCCTACACTGGCAAGGAGGGGCTGATTAGGGGAGACAAACCATATGCAGACTTTTTTACACACACTTCATCCGGGACCGAATTCCCCGGAAATCGTCCGGATGATCGTGGAAATACCCAAGAACTCCTCCAATAAGTACGAGTACGACAAAGACTTAGGCGTCTTTCGCCTCGACCGGACTCTCTATTCGCCCATGCACTACCCCGGGGATTATGGCTTTATTCCCGGCACCCTCGCCGAGGATAGCGACCCCTTAGACGTACTTGTCTCCGCGGACGCGGAGACCTTTACCGGTTGCATGTTGGAAGTGAGGCCGGTAGGATTGCTGGCGATGACGGACGAGCACGGCCCCGACACAAAGATTCTTGCCGTTCCGGACCGCAATCCCCGCTACGACCAAATCCACACGATCGACCAGATTTTCCCCCACATTCTGTCGGAGATCGAACACTTCTTCACGATCTACAAAGAGCTCGAAGGGAAGAAGACCCGCATGGAAGGATGGCAGGGTCCCCGCGAAGCACGCCATGCTATCTTGGAGAGCCGGCAGCGATACCTCGACTCGGTTGGCGAGGCGGAAGAAGAAAACACCACCGCCGCTTCCGCCTAAGTTCTGAATTTCCCCACAAGTTATGCGGCTTCAACGGAAGGCTGAATACCACAACCAAGTTTAATGTGGATCGCCGGCCTCAGACCACGCTGGGGCGCCGGTGTGCCGCGACAAGGTTGGAGTAAAACGCGCTGAGCTGTTCCAACATCCGCACCGCCAAGTTGAAGTTGCGGCGGTTGATGTGTTCGATATTAATTCCCAAAGGCGGCGGATCTGGGGGAAGATTGTCAAAAACATCCAACAAAATTCGCTTGGCAAGGCTCACGCTTCGCTCAAAAGCATGTTCCGCCGTGAGCTTGGTGACTTCCCCCGCGGGAGCACCCGACATCAAGAAAGGATCGAGATCGCGCGGCGCATCAACCCCTAGCCAGCGCAAAAACTCGATATCACTCGGTTGGCTCACTGGAGCAAAGCTCAGAAAGATGCGGGCTTCCAGCCCGTTCAGCCGCTGAATCATCCAGACGATGTCATTCGAGTCAAAGAGAACCTGGGTGGTAAAAAAACAGAGGCCCTCCTCAACCTTCCGCCGGATGCGCTCGACCTCGTGCGCGCGGCTGGGAATACTGATCCCTCCCAGAGTGCACGCCAAGCCCGTCGCTCGGATTGCGGCGGCAGTTTGAATGACGTTGGGTCCCGGATACTGAATCTGGCTCGATTCTCCGCCGACCAGAATGACGTTGTGAATCCCGAACTCCTTCTCCGTTTCCCGAAACCATTCAGCTTGATCTTTTTCGTAAACCACGCAGCGGTTCAGTACAATATCCATGCCGAATTCCTTGCGAATCCGGCCCCCCAAGACGCGCGGCTCAACGCGCGGGATAAACTTGAACGTTCGGTCTCCGCCCCGCGATTCCTCGTGAATCTCAGGAAGGTTAATCGCGTCGGCCAGTTTCCGAATTCTGGCAACTTCGCCCACAACCGTTTCCAGCGCCTGAGGCTTTCCCACAGCGGGAGGAACCATCTCAAAGAACACAACTGGAAGTTGAGGATTGAGGATTTTAGTCTTTAAGTCCATTGAAGGTCCGTGCTGGTGGCGCGCACCGCCGAAGTCGCCGCCAGATGGCCACATCATAGCATACGGCGTGCCAATAGGGCTTTCAGCGAGGAAGGCTTGCGGCCCGGTAAATCACCGCGGCGTCTTTAAGAAGTCGACAATCTTTTGGAAGTCTTCGCGCAGCAGCTTTTCTTCCCGCGGATTGCGAAGAACATAAGCAGGGTGAACAGTCGGGAGCGCCTTGATCCCTCCATAGTCGTAAAACGTGCCGCGAACTTTCGTAATCCCTTCTTTGATCCCCAGGACGGTGCGAACCGCAGGCGCGCCCAGGCAGCAAATCAGCCGCGGGCCAATCGTCCGGATTTGCCGGACCAGGAAGGGTGAGCAGGTCTCAATCTCGTCCGGCATGGGCGTTCTGTTGCCGGGGGGACGGCACTTTACAACGTTGCAGATGTAAACATCTTCCCGCTTCATGCCCACAAGCTGGATCATCCGGTTCAGCAACTGCCCGGCGCGACCTACAAAAGGCAAGCCTTGCGCGTCTTCATCAGCTCCCGGCCCCTCGCCCACAAAGACCACTTCGGCATGAGGGTTTCCCTGTCCAAAGACGATGGTGTGCCGGCCGTCGCTCAGACGGCAACGGTGGCAGTCTCCCAGGTCTTCGCGAATTTGCTCGAGCGTTTCCACCTGGCTTGGGGTTGCAGAAGAAGATTCAAAAAGGCTCATAGACTTTGCGGCTGGCGCCGCCGGAGCGGCGCGAACGGCCGGCGCTGAAACAACAATCTTCCGGGCTTCCCATTGCTTGCGCGCCGCCTCCATTGTTAGGCGGCCCGATGGGGCGGCTCGCGGCCTGGGGGCCGCCGGCTCAGTTTGAGGAGTTGGGGATGGAGTCTTTGCTTCCTGGGTGGGAAGATAAAACTCTCCGATTTCCATTTCCCGGCAAAATTCCAGCCAGTTGGCGACTTCCTGCCGCAGCCGATCATCCATATTGAAAAATCCGTCCGGGGGTCCCGCCTACCGGCGGGCTGCTGAAGCCAGCTTTGACCTGAGTTCGATGACGGCGTCCAAAACCTCATGCGCAACGTCCAACTTGCTCATCTTCTCAAGAGGTTTGCGGCTTCCATCGGGGAAAAGTATAGTAACAATGTTGGTATCGGCATCGAAGCCCGCCCCGGGCTGCGTCACGTCGTTCGCAACCATTAGGTCCAGGCGCTTTTCTCGCAATTTGGCAGCCGCATTCTCCAGCAACTGGCCGGTTTCCGCGGCGAATCCCGCAATGAGCTGGCCGGGCTTCCGGCGCCGCGCGACTTCAGTCAGGATATCCTGCGTGGGCTTGAACTCCATGGTGAACGGGCCCGCCTGCTTTTTGATTTTTTGATCCGGAACTTCGGTGGGAGCGAAATCGACTACCGCCGCCGCCATCAAAACCACCGTAGCTTGGTCAAGATTGCGGAACA
>JBJKQF010000280.1:0-5013 GCA_046705545.1 Terriglobia bacterium | reverse complement strand
CCGGGATGCCTGGCGGCTTCGGACATCACGGTTCACCTGTTCCGCGACGAGACTTCGCAGCCCGTGTCCTATCCGGTTTTGCAGCACGTGTTGCTCTCCACCCGCAAGAGCCTGGCCTGGAACCCCGACGAGTGGTTCACGCAGAAAGGCAGCCACCGCTACCGGATGTCCCTGCTACCGCACGGCGGCGACTGGCGGCACCGTTACCGGGAGGCAATCGGCTTCAATTATCGCCTGACAGCCTTTGTGGGTTCGGCTTCCGAGGCGGCGGGTGGGGCAGTGGAGACCCAGGCGGAATTCCTCAAGTTGGAACCCCACAACTTGGTCTTGACCGCCATGAAGAAAGCGGAGGGCGACGACCGCCGGATCGTTCTGCGCTTCTACGAAGCCGAAGGCAATGAGAGCACCGCGCGCATCCGGCTTGCGAAGCCCATCCGCAAAGCCTGGCGCGCGAGCCTGATTGAATACGATGAGGAACCCCTGCCGGTTTCGAAGGACGGCATGATCAAATTCCCGGTCAAACCCTGGGAGATCGTGACCGTAAAGGTTGAAATCGAAACAAGCCAAGCCTAAAGCTGGAAAGGAATCCAGGCAGGTTCGTTCAGGGGGTGGAAACGCGCCGGAAGGGACAAAGCACACTGGTTTCAGGAATGGCCACAGGCATTGATCGCCGCGTAGCGATTTTTGCCACGCGCCACAGCGGGGGGTCAGATGGCTTGCAAGGTCACCGGACCGAGCAACCCGGACGGCATCAGGTGATCATCTTTTTTGATGAGACGGCTGGCATCGCCGTGCGTAAAGCGTTTGGCAGGTGGAAGACCGGCGTCCCCGATCATCCGATTGGCCCAAAGGTTGACCACGTCGATTTCCAGGCGGTTGCCGCCCGCCTGAAGCGCTTCCGTGGCATCCACCCGGAACGGCTTTGTCCACAGCACACCCAGGTCCTTGCCATTCATGCGGACTTCAGCGAGGTCCCACATTTCTCCCAGATCTAGCAGAATTCTCTTCGTGCGGCGAAAGGCCGGCGGCAAGTCGAAGGTCTTTTGGTACGTCGCGGTCCCGGAGTAATACTTAATTCCCTCTTCCGGCCGCTTCGTCCAATCTTCCAAGGTCTGGAACACCACCGATGCCGGCCCACCCCATTTGGGATCGAACTGTACTGTCCACGGACCCTTGATTTCCGCCGATGCCCTAACCACAGGGAAATTGGGACGCTTCGTCTTCGGCTCCGTCGCGGGTTCCCGGAACATCACAAAGAATGACTGGTAGGGAGCAAAGATCATCGGCACAACGGTCCGGCCGAGTTCCTGCTGGAAATCGGTTGCAGGCCACCGCTGGCCGGTTACCGGATCCCAGATCTCCGGCTGCCTGCCGCTAACCCTGAACACGCACTGCGCCTTTGTCCCTACGTCCGCCGGATTGGCGATAAAGTAGATATCAGCATCTTCCAGCCTCCTGTGAGTAAAAATGAAGGCTTGGCTTCGGGGGTCTCCACGCACCTCAAAATCCGGCGGGATGTTCATCTCATCAAGCAGCGCGGCAGGCTTGAGGCCCCAAACCAGCCGCCCTTGCCCAAGCCGGCGGTCGCCACTCTCGGCCTCTCCTGGTCCCCACATCGCATCGCCCAGCGTCCTTACCTCCGAGTCGGATTGCGGATAGCTGCCGAGACCCGCCGCCCGCAACGGGCGGTTCCCCAGCACGGTTGCTCCAGCCTCAATCAGTTCCTTGATTTTGAGCAGCACCGGCAAGGACATCTCCCGCTCTTCCGGCAGAACGAGCAAGCGATAGCTCATCCCATCCGGGAGCGTCAGCCTGCCGGGCTTGGCAGAGAGGCGGTTGAGCAGAACGTCAGCGTTGAGTGCATCGAAGTCATAACCCAAGGGAAGAGATGGCTCAAGAAACTCCTTGGCAGGCGCGAATTTGTCCGTACCCTCTCCGTTGAAGTAAAGCGCGTCGGCGGTGAACCGCCCTTGCTGCAACACGGTCTGGCAACGCGCCAGATAATCGAAAAAGGCTTTTCCCTGTTTGTACCAGGTGATGTGCCGGTCGATAATTTCATAACCATCGAGATTGGCGCCGGGAATTTCGCTAGTCTGATTCATCGAGCAATAGATCACGCACACTGCTGCAACCCGGTGCTGAAAGCCCGGTCGCCGTATTGCTTCATCACCCGGGGATAGCACTCATAGGGAGGAAGCCAGGTGCTGAAAGCTTCCGACTGGACGAGCGGCTTGCCATAAATGTGGGCCGCTGAAGCTGCGGTGCGGACTGAATCACAGAAGTGATAGAACTGGCTCATGATAGGAGTAGCAGTCCAAAACTCGCCCTGGGGAACATCCGCCTGGCTGAAGGCCTTCAGCCCGTCGATGTGCGGAAAAGGATAACTTCCATAACCGTTTTCATGGTTGGTTTTCAGTTTGTTCTGATGAGCAAGCTCCCGCAACCGGGCGTAAAAGGCCGTGTATAAATCGCTCATGGTCAGCCTGAAGTCCCACAAGAAACGGTCTGAAACTTCCCGGCTGTCCACGATTCTCTGAGCCAGAACCGGCAGGTAGGAGAGCATCTCGTATCCCCGGCGCTTCCGAAACTGTTCCCGGAAGTCATCCGTCCAAGTGGGCAATTGGCCGTGGACATGAAGTCCATTTTCGTAGCTGTCAAGGTGGATTCCGGAGAACTTGGCGCCGGCCTGGCTGCCCGCGGCAGCCAGCATCGGCTTGACGACGGTCTCGAAGGTAGCATCCGCCGAGCTGGCCTTGTACAAGTCGAGCTCGTATCCGCAGAAAGCATCGGGATCGCAACGCATGCGCGGCGGCGTGCCTTGCAGCGTGTAACCAAAGCGCAGGATTGTCCAGCGGCCGGCAGGAATCTGCCATTGCAAACGTCCATGCCCGTCCAGGTTCGTCGACAGATCAATCACGTCAGCGCTGCGCACATCGAATTCCTCGCCGGCATATTCCTCCTGCAAGGCGAGAGGCCCCTGCTTGGGATAATTCCAAAAGCCGCGGTTTCCGGACTTGAACGGCCACCACTTGAGCCCGGGGCGCAGATTCGGCTGGTCGCCTTTCCGCAAGAGGCACGTCTCCGCGATCTGCACGTCCGGCACGTATGCCGAATGGATCAGTAGCCGAAATTGCCTGGCCGTGCGCTCCGGAAAGTTCACTCGTTTCGCCTGCCCTTGCTGCATGGCAAAGCTAAGAACGGTCTCAAACTGTCCCGAGTTGTTCGCAGCCTGCAACTCACATTCGCGCGGCCCTCCTCCTGCCGTCGGAACAATGTAAAGTTCGGATGCAGACAGCGGCTGGCTATAATGCAAATCCAGCCAGCAAGGCTTTCCTGGGGCAGGCGCGAAGGCCGGATCTGCTCTCCAATACGTATTCGGGTCGCGGTCGATAACAAACCAGGGTGGCCAGTTCCATTCGTGGACGTATCCGTTTAAGGTCGAACTGGCGGAAACCGAATACGGAGTGACGGGAGCCTCGTCGCCTTCCTGAAATGCCACGACTGCAACGTCGCGATAGTAACTACCCGTCAGCATCGGCACTGGCAGAACAAATTCGGCCAGCCGCGGCCCCTGCACCTGCGTCTCTGAATAGACGAGTTTCTTGGCTGCGACATCCGATGTGGACCAGGTTCCACCCGTTCCAAAGTAATTTGCGATGTTGGCAACGAAATCTAAATTTTGGCGTCCAGCCTCGCGAACCAAATAACTGAAGCCTTCGCTCCAGGGTTCACTCAACTGGCCCATACCGCCATCGCCAAACAAGATACCCCCAATGTCTTCCCGGCGAAGCGCTTCCAAATCCTTGCTGATGCCTTCCCGGTGGTCATACTCAGACCATAGCCAGAAAACCCAAGGCTTCGCATGATGCGGAGGATCGGCAAAAAAATTGGCCAACTGGTCGGTGCTGCTTGCGGGCAGCAGCTTTCTTCCCTGGGCCAGCAGAGCCGGCCGCACCGCTAGCAGGCCGGCTGCCGCTTCCAGGAAGGTTCTGCGATTGAGGGAGCGCTGAAGTGCCCCTTTACCGGACTTCTTGGACGGACCGTTAATTGACATGAGCAGAATCTCCTCACTCCAATCGTTCACGTACCGCGCGTTGGCGCAGCCAAGAGAGTACGCTATCTCAGCTTTAGAGACCCGGAATTGATGTGGCCAGTGGCGCCGTTCGCTTTCCCCAATAAGGCCTATGCCCAAGCGACTGGAAAAAGCTGCGAGCGCCACGGCTTTTATCGGGCTGCCTGGCCGCCGAACTGCTGAAGCCAAGCGGCGGCGTTCGGTTCCTGCAAAGATTTCACATCCACGCAGCCGCTGATCGTTTCAATCGTCTCCTGAGTTGTCCGGGCCTCCAGCTTGTTCTCCGCGTAAAAGCTCTTCACTTCAGCAAGATGCCTGCTGTCGCACAAGGTGTTGACGGCTCCCGTGACTTTGCCTGGTCCGCCGGGAGGCTTGTCATTGATTTGCGCCCAGTGCTTGCGAACAAAGTTCCACGCCAAGTCCTTTCCGGCCGGGTTGGCCATCACCTGCGCCAGCAGGCCGGTAAAATCCTGCCCCCGGACATCTGGGGTGAGCGCGTACTCCATGGTGCGGGTCAGGAGCGCGGGATCGCTGAAATTGGCCAGAGCATTGAGAAAACGATAATAGTCTTCCGGCGATTTCGCAGTCTTGCTGCGGGCAAGAATCTGGTCATAGAGATTCGGGCCGCCATCAAGCGCGGCAAGATCGATGACAGTGGTGGCCAAATTGGGGCCGATGGACTGCGGATCGGCAAGGTACTTGGCCGCAAGCACGCTCGCCGTGTGCAGGACTTGGGGGTCGCGCCCAACCTTACCGAGCGTTTCCAGCACGGTAGCGCGCACTGCCCGGCGGTCAATGCTCTCGCCGGGGCGTGGCTTCCAACCCAGCTCACGCGCAGCGGGGCGCAGCAGGCTGCGGACCCAAGCCCGATAGCTTGCCTTCTCTGGGCCTCCTACCATGTCTTCCTCGATTGTCGCCAGTCTTCCCGCATAGGTCTGGAC
>JBJKQF010000279.1:0-3439 GCA_046705545.1 Terriglobia bacterium | reverse complement strand
GGCCCACCCCTGAGGGCCACGATCATAGTAAGATTCCGTATGCGTCGGTCCGATCTGCGTTGTCATTGTCTCGATTTTCTTCGCAACCGTTGAACGCGAAATTTATCTAGGCGATCCTTCGATAGCATTCTCCTTTCGCCACTAATGCCCCGGGAGTGCGCGCATTGTTGTTGGTTACGGCCACGACGGTACGGTTCGTGCCTCGTCTCTATTGCAGGGCTTAACCCGATGCTCCGGACTTGTGGGGAGCCGTGCGAACCACAGCTCTGGCGCCACGAATCAACAGAGTCCTCAGGTGCGGGTCCCCGTGTTTGCTGATCCTGAACAGATGCTGGCGGTCTCCACGGGCACAGTGCTAGGGTCCAAGGCCGAGCAAGGCGGACAAATGTTGCCATTCTTGAACTCCCGCCCATCGTTGACGGCAGCCAGCAAGGCCGCGGCCAATTCCTCACTCCATGGAAGCCACAAGTGATTTGGCTTCAGTCCCGGTGCGCGACGCCTGTTGCGAACTCACAGATCACCCCGAAGTGGCAGCTTCCCCTGTACACTATCCCCACGGATTTCATCATACTTGCCGCTCTGAGTTGGGAGCCTAAAAAGGGGTTGGTTTATAGATGGTTAATATGTTTCTGCATATTGAAGATGATTCGAAATTGTGCTTTATTAGTGAATGAGCCATGAGCTGGCACCAGACATGGGGCGATGCCTGGAATGGAGCGGCGTTGCGAGGCTGAACGCGAAGTCTTACCCTCGCTGCGGTTTACTCGGACTTCGTTTGAGGATTTGCGTATAGGGGAGGGAGCCATGTTGGTGCCTTGTGTAGTCCTCGTAGGTTCTACCGCGCTGTTTTTCTTCTACCTCCAGGTCACTTGCGAGAAGGCGCTGCGGCGCGAGTTCGCGCACCCGTACTTTCAAGATATCATCCAGGCTGTGCACTTGGAGTTTCCGCGCCTGAGCGCTGAAATGGCGGATGCATCTGTGGAATATTCGCGAACCACATCAGTGCTTAAATGCGACTTTATAATTCTTACGTATCTGCTGAAGAAGTCCGGCCCAGCGAGCCGGTGTCTTACCCCGGCCGAAAGAGCTTTGATGCTCTATTTTCGAGTTCTGCTTTTCTCAATTTCGGTCCTCCACGCGTTCAGGATGTGCCAGAAGCCGGCAGTTGAGAAGATGACGGTTATCCTTCAGTATTTCGCCAATTTGGCCGGCGAGACGCTGGGCATAAGGTCTGCCCTTCAGACGGCGACTGACCTTCAGCCCTAGTGTTCTCGTTACCTTCTCTTACTGGCTCAATTTCTCATTCCGGTCAACTGAAGTTTGGTGCCCGCGAGTTTAGATGTCAAGTAATGTGAGACTTGCCACTTCAAACCTTTTCGGGGGGCGGGGAAGGCAAAAGTCGAACCGCTGAACTTTTCCTCCAATTTAGGGGTAGCTTGGAAAGGAGGTGGAGAGCAACTGTGTGGTACGTTTTGTCCATTGTTGGTGCGCTCGTGCTGATTGCCCTAATCGGCGGCATCATATGGTGGTGGGTCTTGCGCCCCCGGTACCTGCGAGGCGACAAAGACTGGTTCGACGACGGTACGATTGAATAGGCTTCGTTCCCCTCATGTTTCCTAGGTGCTGATCCGCCGCTTCTTGCCGGGGCCTTGGCCCTCGTAGATGAACCGAGCTTTTGAGCGGCGGCATTTTCGCCAACTGTCGTCGCGATGCCGGTCTTTGGAGTTTTTACAATGCTGAACGACAACCGTTACAGTCTTTGTGCAAAAAACCCGGGGCTGGATCGAGTCCAACCCCCGGTTTTGCTAATGGGTTTTCAATCTCGGCAATACCCCCAAAGCCTTAATACCGGTCAGCGGGAGCAAAAATTGACGAGTAGTCCAAAAATCATCAAAATTTTTCGTCGTGTCCTCAACTAATTGAGAACATGTCACTTGTGCTTAGATGTCGTAATACAGTGCAAACTCGTAAGGATGAGGCCGAGCATTAACGGCCGCAACCTCATTCTTCATCTTGTAGGAAATCCACGTCTCCACCAGCTCTTCGCTGAAGACATCGCCCTTGAGCAGGAAGTCGTGGTCCTTTTCAAGAGCCTTCAACGACTCCTCGAGCGAGCCGGGAAGCGAGGGCACCTTTTTGAGGTCCTCGGGGCCGAGATCGTAGATGTCCTTGTCGAGGGGTTCGCCCGGATCGATCTTGTTCTCAATGCCGTCCAGTCCCGCCATCAACATTGAGGCAAAGGCCAGGTAGGGATTGCAGGAAGGATCGGGCGGTCGGAATTCGACGCGCTTGGCTTTGGGATTGGGAGAATACATCGGAATGCGGCACGCCGCACTGCGGTTGCGCCGCGAATAGGCGAGGTTGACCGGCGCTTCAAATCCCGGCACCAGGCGCTTGTAGGAATTGGTGGTGGGCGCCATGAGAGCGGCTAGGGCCGGTGCGTGACGCAGCAGTCCGCCGATGTACCACAGAGCCATCTGGCTGAGCCCGGCATAGAGGTCGCCGGCAAAAAGTGGCTTGCCTTCCTTCCAGATGCTCTGGTGAGTGTGCATGCCGGAGCCGTTATCCTGGAAAACCGGCTTGGGCATGAAGGTCACCGTCTTGCCGTACTGGTTCGCTGTGTTGCGGATGATGTACTTGTAGATCATCATGGCGTCGGCCGACTTGAGCAGCGGACCAAACTTCTGGTCGATTTCACCCTGGCCGCCGGTGGCGACTTCATGGTGGTGGCACTCGATGGTGATACCGGCTTTCTCCATAGCCAGCACCATCTCGGAGCGTAAATCTTGGTAATGGTCCGTAGGCGGCACGGGGAAATAGCCTTCTTTATAACGCGGCCGGTACCCGAGGTTGTCTTTCTCGCGGGCGGAATTCCAGCGGCCTTCCTCGGCGTCGATAAAGTAGAAGCCGTGCTGCTGGGCCTGGTCAAACCGGATGTTGTCAAAGATGAAGAACTCCGACTCGGCGCCGAAATAAGCAGTGTCGCCGATGCCCGTGAAAGCAAGGTACGCCTCCGCTTTCTTGGCGATGTTGCGGGGGTCCTTCAAGTAGTGCTGCTTGGTGATCGGATCGACGATGTCGCCGATCAGTACCAGGGTGGGAACATCCGTGAAAGGATCGAGCATGTACCAACTGGGGTCGGGAACCAACAGCATGTCGCTTTCATGAATGGCCGCCCAGCCCCGGATGCTGGAACCATCCATGCCAAAACCGTCCTCGAAAGACGATTCGTCTACTTCGTGAATCGGATAAGAAACGTGATGCCAAAGTCCGGGGAGATCGGTAAAGCGGAGATCGACGATCTTTACGTTATTGGCCTTGGCAAATTCAAGCACAGCTTTTGCGTTCATGTAGCCTCCATAAAGGAAATTTCTACAACCGATAAAGGCTGATAATACCCGTCTCGAATGACTGAGAGCGCGCTAACATACCGTGTCTA
>JBJKQF010000278.1:0-3343 GCA_046705545.1 Terriglobia bacterium | reverse complement strand
CCAAAACCCAGCGCAGGCCGTCGCGCGTGCCCGGCACCCAGGAGCGCCCCCGCAGGAAGCGGCGCCCCGGACCTTCGGAATAGAGCACGGAATACTGGGGCGGGGCGGCGTCCCAGGGAACGTAGGCCTGCATCACCAGGTTCGCGGCAACCGAGTGGGTGACGCGCCCCACCACCTCGTTCGGCGCCGTCCGGGCCCACTCATAGGTGACCTCCGGGCCGCCTTCTGGCATCTGCCAACTCAAATGCGCGTAGGAATCGTCGGGAGCTTTAGGGCCCACCTGCTTCCACCACCCCGGCTTGCCGGGGGCGTGCGGCTGCTCGATGCCCGGCCATCCCTTCCACCATTCCGCAAAACGGCTCGCGCAATAGGCGGCGCGATTGCCCTTCTGGCAATCCCGCATCCAGGCTTCCGGCAGGGTCAAAGTGCGGAAAGCGAAGATGTCCGCATCGTCGGCGACAAAAACGCATCCCGACCACGCGTCGGGAGAAAGCGGGCCGACTCGCCAAACCTGGGTCTCGTGCAAGCGCGCCCAGAGCTTGAGGGGATCTTCCCCGTTCATGGCCGCAAAGCCCAGCAGTCGGTAAATCTCCTGCGGCGAAGCTCCTGCGGCGACTCTCCCCGCCGCATCACTTGCCGCGGCCAAGGCGCCATCGGTTGCAGCAGCAGCGTCCGCGGGATGAGCGGACTTGGCCGGATTCTCCCGGCCATACGCCGCTGTGGCCGCAGCTCCAGCGATCTTCATAAAGCCTCGGCGTGTCAGCTTCGGCACGTTCGTCTCCCACTTCCCTGCTTTGGTGATTTGTACCCTGACAGCAACCCTGACCAACATCCAAACAAAGCAGCCTTGAGGTTAGGTGCCGTCGCAGGGTGCAAGTTTACACCAGTCCCCAGCGCTGTAAAACCGCATTTGCGGTCCGGATAGCGTGAGGTGAAAGACTTGCTCACGAACAGCCTGCGTGCCCCTTCCCTTTGCCAAAGGCATGTCATTGAAGGAGATCAACGCTTTTGGGGCCGTTGCAAGAACCCGAGTTTGGTGGTGGTTTCCTCACCTTCTTTACCTTAGGATAATGAAAGGAGCATATCGATCAAACAGCAACAATGAGAGAATACGCGTCACATCCACAAGCCGGGCCACAACAATTTCACGTTCTATTCCTTCCACTCTCCGCGTGGAGCCCGCTGCAGCGTAGCCCGCACGGATCGGACCCGATTCTTTAAGGGGAGAGCATCACATGGATCGACGAAAGTTTATAAAGAGCGGCGGAGAGATCATTTTGGCTTCCGCAATCAGCCAGGCGTTTCCCGCCGGCCTCGGGGCCACGCGCCTGTTGGCGGCGGAAGGCCCCGATCCCGAATCCAACCCCAACTGGGCGGACCGGCAATATAAGGCGACCGCCAAGGCCTCTTCCTACGTGGAAGACCCCGCCTGGGGCTATGGTCCTGAAAACGTTTTCGGCGACAACTTCTACACGGGCTGGGAAGCCAAGCGGCAGGGGGCCGGAGCATGGCTGCAAATCGACTTTCCCCAGGCGCGCCCGGTCAGCGAGGTCTGGATTATGCCCGAGACGCTTCCTCCCGCCATTGTCGGGCAATACGTCTACATGATGACCTACTCGCGCGCCAAGCTGATGCAGGCGCCGCGCAAGGTGCGGATCAGCGTGGCGGGAGGCGTCTCCGTCACCCGCGAGCTTCCCCGCACTCACGACTTCCAGATGATTCCCCTTCCCCGCACCGTGCAAACCAAATTCGTGCGCATCACCGTGGAAGACGTTTGGGCCAAGCCCAGCGGGGTGGAAACCGGCCTCGCCAACGTGCGCGCCTTTCCCCACCGGCACGCCCCCGGCTTTGAGATCGACGTTTACACCATGTACGACGTCCGCCAGGGCCGGCCCGTCCAGTCCGCCACCTTGCACCTGGTCAATCCGGGAGAAGAGATTCGTGGCGCGCAATTGATCGTCTCCCGCGAGGGCAAGGAGCTCCTGCGCGTTCCGCTGGCGCCACTTCCCGCCCGCGCCGCCTCCCGCCAGGACGTCTGGATTCCCGCGCCCTTTGCCGACACGGCGATGACTTTTGCGCTCCGGGCAGCCGGCGCGGCGATCGGCAAGGCGCGCACCCTGCGGGTTCCGGCCTACGATTCCTACTTTGACGGCGGCACCTTCGCTCTGGATTGCACCTGCCACAACGACCTGGGTTGGCTGAACACCCAGAAGAAGACGGCGGATTTCCGCTCCGAAGCCATCATCCTGCCCGCCCTGAAGCTGCTCGGCGAATACCCCGAGTTCCGCTATTCGATGGAGAGCACCGTCTACCTGATGGAGTTCCTGGAGCGCCACCCGGAAAAGCGCGACGAAATGGCGAAGTACATGCGCGAGCAGCGCTTCGTCTGGGGCGCCAGTTACGTGCAGTGCCAGGAAGTCCACGTGGGCCCGGAAAAGCTGGTGCGGCAATTCTATTTCGGGCGGCGCTGGCTGAAGGAGACCTTTCCGGGCGTGGACACGCGCTATTACGCCAAGACCGACCCGCCCGAGATGACCTTGCAGATGCCGCAGATCCTCAAGCGCGCCGGCGTCAAGTACATCGTGCAGGGGCGCATGCCCTACGGCTATTACAACTGGGAAGCCCCCGACGGCTCCATCACCTTGACTTACGCTTACCGCTACTCGGCCGTCTTGCGGGCGCTCAATCCCGCCGGCAACGAAGGCTGGCTCCACTACGCCCGGGAACGCACGCCCTACTATAAGGAGCACGACCTGCCGCCGCTGATCAGTTGCGATTACACCACCGACTACCTGCCGCCCCAGCCCGCCCTGCCGCCTTACTTGCGCGAGCAGAATGCCGCCATGCAGCGCTTCGCGGAGGTCTGGAACCGGCATTACGCCGCCGAGCCTCAAAAGCAGATCAAGCCTCCCCGGATGGAGTTCGTGCAGCCGGAAGAGTTCTTGGATGATTTGACCCAGTATCCCCTCGACATCGCCACGCTGCGGGGCGATTGGCCCTTCGCTTGGGCGTACTACGATGAGCCCGGCCACCGCGAGGGTTTGCTGCTGGGACGCGAGGCGCACAACGAGTTGCTGGCCGCCGAGCGCCTCCTGAGCGGCCTCGGTGAAAGCGCGGGCTTTGCAGACTATCCCCAAGCCACTTTGACGGAGGCCTGGAAGGCCAACTGCTGGCCCGACCACGGCTGGGGCGGCAACCGCGGCATCGTCACCGACAGCGTCTATGTGGCCTCGTACGCCAAGTCCAAACGCCTGGCCGATCAATTGCTTGGCGAGGCGGGTTCCAATCTCGCCAAGCGCGTCAAGAAGAGTTCCAGCAAGCAGATTCCCGTGGCGGTCTTCAA
>JBJKQF010000277.1:0-4118 GCA_046705545.1 Terriglobia bacterium | reverse complement strand
TTCGTTGATAGCAAGCGGCCCCTCAAGCATATGAAACAGAGGGAGCCACACGCTACCGTTGGTTCCAAAACCCGGGGTCAACGAATCATAAAAACGGCGGGCAAACTCCATGTGGGCAAGAGCGTCGCCGTAGAGGTCCGTCAGCCCTTGCGCGTAGAAGATGGTGAGGCTTCCCAGCGCTACGGCAAGGATGGCGGTCCAAACGGCCGCCACCGCGCGGAGAGGAAGTTCAGGTTGAAGGTGAGGCGAGGAAGGAACGGAATGCGGTCCGTCAGGCATCGAGTTGGGTTAAGCGCATAAAGTCGCGCATCCGCGCTTCGATCTCCTCCGGAGTGAGCTCCAGGAGGCGCTTCAGACCGAACTCCTCCACGGCAAAACTAGCCATAACGGAGCCATAGGCCACGGCGCGTCGAAGGTTAGCCTCAGAGAAATCTCCACTCTTGGCAAGATATCCCATAAAGCCGCCGGCAAAGGTGTCGCCTGCACCGGTGGGATCCTTGAAATTCTCCAGCATGAAAGCGGGGGTAGAAAAAATCGTCCCATTATTGAAAAGGGCCACGCCGTATTCGCCTCGCTTGATGACCAAGATGCGCGGACCCAGTTTCTGGATCGCGGCGGCGGCCTGGCGAAGGTTCTGCCGTCCGGAGAGCATGCGCGCCTCTCCCTCATTGATGACGAGCGCATCGACGGCGGAAAGGGTCTCTTTCAAAGCGTCAAGGCTGTTCTCAATCCAATAGTTCATCGAATCGCACGCAACCAGGCGCGCCTGTGGAAGCTGGCGCCGCACGTGAAGCTGCAAGCGCGGATCAATGTTTCCCAAGAAGACAAATTCGGTCGATACGTGGGAAGGCGGAATCTTGGGACTAAACTTCTCAAAGACATTGAGCTGAACGCCCAACGTCCGAGCCTCATTCATGTCGCCCACGTATTCGCCCTGCCATCGGAATGTTTTTCCCGGCGCGTGCTCAAGACCGCTGGTTTCAATCGAGCGCAGTTGGAAAACCTTCAGCTGCTCTTCGCCAAAGTCATCGCCGACCACTGCGACCACCTTGACCGGACCGAACCAGCTTGCCGCAACCGAAAAGAACGTTGCCGAGCCGCCCAGAATGCCATCAACTTCGCCGTGCGGAGTGCGAATCGAATCAAAAGCTACCGAACCAACCACTAATAAGGACATAGGATCCCGCCTTTACCTGTTTCAGAAATGTTTGTGAACGCTTACAAGTTTACTTGAGGTATTTCCCAATCAGCAAGTTTAACCGCTTTTTCGCCTGGGGTGGGATTTTGCGCCGGTCTGTCAGGATTGCGTGCGCGAGCGCCGAAGGGCACTTGCAGTCGCGCTGTTTTGGAAGCCCCTTGACGGCGGAGCGCAGAATGGTCTGCGCATGCTCCACATTGCGATTGAGATACTCGATGATCTGGCTGACGCTGACTGCGTCGTGCTCGGGATGCCAGCAATCGTAGTCGGTCACCATGGCAAGCGTGGCGTAGCAAAGCTCCGCTTCGCGCGCCAGCTTGGCTTCCTGGAGATTCGTCATGCCGATAATGTCCATTCCCCAGGCGCGATAAGCGTTCGATTCCGCCTTGGTTGAGAAAGCCGGGCCTTCCATGCACACGTAGGTGCCGCCGCGGTGAACAGTGACCCCCGCGTCCTCGGATGCCTTGGCCAGGGTGTCAACAACGGTCGGGCACATTGGGTCCGAAAAGCCGATGTGAGCGACCACTCCGCGGTCAAAAAAGGTCGAAATCCGCCCCCGCGTGCGGTCAAAGAACTGCGAGGGCAGCGCCATATCCATAGGACGGAAGTCTTCACGCAGCGAACCGACGGCGCTCACGGAAAGAATCCGCTCGACGCCCAGCTTCTTCATGGCGTAAATATTGGCGCGGAAATTGATCTCCGAAGGGCTGATCACATGCCCCCGGCCGTGCCGGGCAAGGAACGCCACGTGCCGTCCTTCCAGCACGCCCAGCCGGAACGCATCGGAAGGTTTGCCGAACGGCGTGGTGACTCGAACCTCCTTGACGCGCGTAAGTCCCGGCATTTCATATAGTCCGCTTCCACCGATAACACCAATTTCCGCTTGTGCCACTTCACTTCCTCCAATCGCAATGTAATGATCTTAGCTTTCAGCAACGGCCTCGAATACGAGGTTGCCGTCGCGGTCGTTCAGTCTCCCCCAGGCAAATTCGGGGTCGTGTGGGAAAACCACCAGCGCGCGCTCTTCAGCAAGAACCGGCATCAGACGTTTGCGAGAAGATAATGTCTCCATCGGGTAGAGGTCAAACGCCATGATCCAGGGATACGGAACGTGCGCGTGCGTGGGTACAAGATCGGAAATAAAGCACGCACGCTCGCCCTCGGATTCCACCCAGACACACTGCAAGTTCTTCGTATGGCCTGGCGCGGGCTCAACCCGAATGCCCGGCACGACCTCGCACGAACCCTCCACAAGCTCCGTCTGAGGTTCTGCTGCGACGAACCACTCTTCCAAATAGCTTGAACGGTCACGCTCGCTAGGATGGCAGGCGTGTTGCCATTCGCCGCGCTGGACCACGTAGCGCGCGCGGGGGAAAGTGGGAACCGTTTTTGCGCCTTCACGGCGCGTATTCCATCCACAGTGATCAATGTGCAAATGAGTGTTGATAACCACATTGATGTCTTCCGGGCTTAGCCCGTGCTGTGCTAGGTCGGCGAGGAGGTTGGTTGAATGGTCGATGGCATAGATCAGCGCGTGCTTTTCGTCGAATTTATCCCCGATGCCCGTTTCGATCAGAACGTTCTGGCCACCCGCTTGAACCAGCAGGCAGGTGAGTCCCAGGCGCACGCGGTTTCGAGCGTCGGCAGCCATCTTCTTTTCCCACAACACCTTGGGCACCACCCCAAACATCTGCCCACCGTCAAGAGCGAAGCTTCCGTCTGATAGCGGATGGATTTCAAACTCGCCCAACTTCATTCTTTCCCCGTTCCCTGCCCCAGCTTCGGCTTGCCCGCTGACTCCAGCAATTCGATCAAGATCCCTGCTGTACTCGAGGGATGGACAAACGCCACCAATTCCCCTTCTGCCCCCGGACGCGGCTGGCGGTCCACCAAGCGGACGCCCTGCCGGTCAAGGTCGTCGAGCTTGCCCTGCAAATCTTCCACCCCCAGGGTAAGGTGGTGAATTCCCGGGCCGCGTTTGGCAAGGAAGCGGCCCACCGGCGAGTCCGGAGAAGTCGCCTCCAAAAGTTCGAGGCGGCTTTCACCTACCTGAAAAACAGCCACGCGAACTTTCTGGTCCGCAACAGTCTCCCGAGCGGTCGGCGGCGCGCCCAGAAGCTGTTCAAACACCGGCACAGCCTTTTCCAGCGATTCTACGGCAATGCCCACATGGTGAATTTGCATTCTTACGTCCTGTCCTGGTCGATTTGAAGCTTGCCCCTGTGCGAACCGTGATCAGCTGCGGCCTGATTTTACCCCGGAGGTTTCCATCATCTCGTCGACAATCGAATGCGGATCGCGACGACGCGCTAGAATCTCTTCAACGTACGTGTCGATACTTGCCGCATCAAATTGCTCACTGGCTACTCTTTCAAATAGGCTTTGGCGGAGCAGGTCCAGTAAGCGGAGGCGAATGGAATTCTTGCGGCGCTCAAGGCCAAAGGGGCTTTCCTTCAGGAAGCCGCGGAAAGTTTCCAGTGCCTGCAACAGCTCAGAAATACCCTCACCCGTGGTTGCAACAGTCTTCACAGTGGCCGGTTGCCAAGCAGCTGGCTGAGCAGCCACCGAAAGCATCATGTGGATCTGCTGCTCGACGCGTTCCGCCCCGGGCTGGTCGGCTTTGTTGACCACAAATACGTCAGCGATCTCCATCACGCCCGCTTTGAAAGTTTGTATATCGTCGCCCATGCCGGGAACCAGGAGCAGCACCGTCGCGTCCGCGAGCCGCGCTACGTCAACTTCATCCTGGCCAACGCCCACGGTCTCCACGAATATCACGTCGCAACCGGCCGCGTCCAGGACCATTGCCGCATCTCGAGTGGCGGGGGCCAAACCGCCCATCTGCCCCCGAGTCGCCATGCTGCGCACGTACGTACCCTCATCCGTGGAAAGGGCCTGCATGCGAATGCGGTCGCCCAGG
>JBJKQF010000276.1:0-10270 GCA_046705545.1 Terriglobia bacterium | reverse complement strand
GAAATTTGGGCTTGCTTATTCGCTTTTTATTCGCCTATAATGGATGAGGTGCTGCCCTGCAGGGGTGTTGAACAAGCAGCTGGAGGAACGCCATGGCGCTGACTCGCCGCCAAAAAGAGGTCTTGGATTTCCTGATCCGCTTCATCAACCGCAACGGTTACTCGCCCAGCTTCGAGGAGATGGCCAAAGGCCTTCACCTCTCTTCGCTCGCCACCATCCACAAGCACCTGCAGGTTCTCGAGAAGAAGGGATTCATCCGGCGGCGCTATAACCAGAGCCGCTCCGTGGAAGTCATCGCGGTTCCTGGCTCAGTGCCGTTTGAGAAGAGCAGCATCCGCTTGCGGACCACCAGCTCGCGCGCAGGCGCTCCGCGTGAAGCGCATCCTTTTGCTGATTCTGATGTGCCTCACCCCTTGATGCATCTGGAGTTCCCCTTGCTCGGGCGCATCGCCGCCGGCCATCCGGTGGAAGCCGTTCCGCAGCCGGAAAGCTTTTCGCTCGGTGATTTCGCCAGCTCCAAAGGCAAGATTTACGTCTTGCGCGTCAAAGGCGATTCCATGGTGGAGGATCACATCTGCGACGGCGACTACATTCTGGTGGAGTCGGCGGAAACCGCGAAAAACGGCGAGATCGTCGTGGCGCTGATCGGCGGTAGCGATGCGACGCTGAAGCGCTTCTTTCTGGAAGGCGCGGACAAAATCCGCTTGCAGCCCGCCAACGCGGAGATGGACCCGATCATCGTTCCGGCGGGTGAGGTCAGAATTCAGGGACGCGTGATCGGCGTCCTGCGCAAGTATTGATCCCTTCGAAAACTCCGGCGGCAGAACGCTGAGCGTTGGCGCTAATGTTGGTACGTGTAGCGGTTGCGCTTTTTTTCCCGGTGGCGCTCCAAGCCCAAGGCAATCAGGCGGTCGAGCAGCTTGGGATACGCCAGTCCGCTCGCTTCCCAGAGCTTGGGATACATGCTGATGGGCGTGAAGCCCGGAATGGTGTTGATCTCGTTCAGGAAGAGCCTGCCGCGCCGGCGGTCGAGCAGGAAATCCACGCGCGCCATCCCTGCGCAATCCGTGGTTTGAAAAGCGCGCACCGACATTTCCCGCACGCTGCTGGTCTGTTTCCGGCTGAGCTTGGCGGGAATGATCAGCTCGGAACCTTCCTTGACGTATTTGGCTTCGTAATCGTAGAACTCGTTGACGGAAACAATCTCACCGGGCACGGAAGCTTCCGGCGCATCATTCCCCAGCACCGCGCACTCGATTTCGCGCGCGTCCAGAGCCTTCTCAACAACAATCTTGCGGTCGTAATTTGCCGCCAAGCTCAGCGCCGCCGCAAGCTCCGGGCGGTTGTGAACTTTGCTGATTCCTACGGAAGACCCCAGGTTGGCGGGCTTCACAAAAAGCGGATAGCCGATTTCGCTCTCAATCCGCCGGCGGACCGCGAGGGATTTCCTTTCCCACTCGCTGCGCAGGACCACGACCCACGGCACCACGGGCAGGCCGGCGTCGCGGAAGAGTCGCTTCATCACGTCCTTGTCCATTCCCACCGAGGAGCCCAGCACGCCCGCGCCGACGTAAGGAATCGCGCCCAACTCAAACAGCCCTTGCACCGTGCCGTCTTCCCCGAAGGTTCCGTGCAGAAGCGGGAAGATAATATCCAGGACAATCGCACGCCGGGCGCGCGCGCCTGCGCCGAGAGCCAGAAGTTTGGGGCCAGAGGGATCAGCGGAGGGCAGCACGCGGTTTTGCGGCTTAAAGATTTCCGCAAGCGTCTTGATTGCGCGCGAGGACGCGTACCAATGGCCCTCGCGGCTGATGCCGAGCGCGACGATATCGTATTTTGAAGGGTCGAGCGCTTTGATGACCGAAGCCGCAGAGGTCAAGGAGACTTCATGCTCACCCGAGCGCCCGCCGAACAGAACTCCCAAACGAATTTTCTTGTTCACAGGATCTTCTTCCCCAGCGCCGAGGCTGCCAGGCCCACGGCCAGCACGGCTGTTTTATTCAGGACGTCGAGGATGGGATTCACTTCCACTACTTCCAGCCCCAGCATCTTCTTGCTATCCGCAATCATTTCCATGGCGAGATGCGCTTCACGATAAGTAATTCCGCCTCGCACGGGTGTTCCCACTCCCGGCGCTTCATCGGGATCGACTACGTCGATATCAAAGGAGACCACAAAGCCCGCGGTCCCTTCCGTGGCGAGCCCCAAACCCTTTTCCATCACGTCGCTCATACCGTACTCGTCGATGTCGCGCATGGTGAAGACGTGCACGCCGGAATCTTTCACCGCGCGGCGCTCGCGGCCATCCAGGTTTCGCAGTCCGATCAAGACGCAATTCTTGGCTTGCAACTTAGGGCTGTACCCGAAAATCTTGGCCAGTTCCTCGGGGCCCATTCCCAAGGAAGCGGCAAACGGCATGCCGTGCACGTTGCCGCTGGGACTGGTTTCAGGAGTATTCATGTCACCGTGCGCGTCAATCCAGATGCAGCCGACGGCCTGGCCCTTGTCGTGATAAAACTTGGAGACGCCCGCCTGGGTTCCCACGGCGATGGAGTGATCACCACCCAGCGAAATCGGAAATAGTCCCGCCTCCAAGGTCTGATAGACGCGCCCGGCAACCTCCCGGCAGGTCTCGGCGATTTCGTTCAGATACTTGCTGCGCCGGTCGCCGAAGTGCTGCTCTTCGGCAATCCGCACGTGCACGTTTCCGGCATCTTCAACCTGATGCCCCAAGGCCTTCAAGGCTGAGTTCAATCCCGCTGCGCGCACCGCTGACGGTCCCATGTCTACGCCGCGGTGCTCCTGGCCCAGGTCAAGCGGCACTCCCAGAATGCGAATCTTCATAACACGCCCCGCCCGGCCTCCGCGGAAGCCACAAAGCGATTATCATAGCGCGAACCGGAAATTTCTGCTGGAGGCTGTATGGGTTGTTCGTCAACCCGGTGTTACGGCAGCTTATCGAACCTGCGGGAAGATTCAGGCAGCGTGTCATTACAAGGAGCCGGCGGCGGGGAATCTCGCCTCCGCAAAATCAAACCGCCCCGCCGCGAAACCGGTTGCTTATCCTTTGAACATCGTGATAATGGTACCCTCTGGGGCACCCGGGAAGGGAACCGCAAAAAGGCCGTATCCGGCAAGAAAATTCAATCAGATCACGCAAAGGAATTGCCATGAGCGCAACACCCAAATTCAAGACTTACCCCACGCTCGACCAGTTGGCCCATATGGACCGGGACCTTACCTTCCGTCCCAGCACGGTCCAAAACCCAAAGGTCCTTACTCCCGCGCAGGTCGACCATTTCAACCACCAGGGGTATATCAAGGGCGTGCGGGTGTTTTCCGCGGAGGAGACTGCCGAGATGCGCGCCTTTGTGGACGCACTCCTCGGCCGGGTGATGGCTCAGGGCGCCAGCAGCTACTCCGTGATGCATGCCCACATGAAATACGGGCGCGTCTGGGATCTGTTGACTCACCCTCGCATCACCACCGTCGTCAAGGACCTGCTCGGTGAAGAAGTGGTGGGCTGGGGAGCGCATTTCTTCTGCAAGATGCCCGGGGATGGCAAGACCGTCGCCTGGCATCAGGACGCCTCTTACTGGCCCCTCACCCCCTCGAAGAACGTGACGGTCTGGCTGGCCATTGATGACGCCGACGTGGCGAACGGCTGCATGAAGTTCGTGGCGGGCTCCCACCTTAAAGGACATCTTACTTACCGGCCGAGCACTGCGCAGGAAGGGAACGTGCTCAATCAGACCGTCGAAAACGCCGAGCAGTACGGCACCGTGGTTTACGACGAGTTAAAGGCCGGCGAGCTCTCCATCCATTCCGACCTGCTCTTGCACGCCTCCGAGGCAAACCATTCGCCCCGCCGCCGCTGCGGACTCACCTTGCGCTATTGCACTCCTGACGTGCGCGGAACCCTAGGCTGGAATAATGAAGGAGTCTTAATCAGCGGCAGCGACCCCGAAGGCCACTGGGGTAACCCGCCAAGGCCGGCCCATGACTACGAAGGAATTTAAGCCCGGGTCGGCGCCCATGTTAGGAAAATCCAGGCGCAAAACGAAGGCTCGAATTGACTGGTCAATTGACTAGTCATTTGTTACAATCAAGTTGCCATGAAGACGAAGGATAAGACGGTTCCCATCAGCGAGTTTAAGGCTAAATGCCTTAAGATTTTGGACCGTCTCGGACCGGACGGGCTTACCGTGACGAAACGCGGCCAGCCGCTTGCCAGGGTCATGCCTGTTGCACCGACCGACATCGGAAAATACTATGGATGCATGAAAGGCAAGATCAAAATCAAGGGCAATATCTTCTCAACCGGCGTCAAATGGGATGCTGAATCTTGACACGCACATTCTGATTCATTTCCTGGAAGAAAAACTAAGTGACCGGGAGCTTCACATCATTTTGTCCGAGGGAGCGGCGATCTCCGACATCGTGCTGTGGGAGCTTGCCAAACTGCGGCAAAAGGGGCGCGCCAATATTGATCTTGAAAGCTCGCTGTTTAGTTCTTTTCTGAGGACTTTGAAGGTTTATCCCATCACTCCCGAAATTGCCATGATGAGCACCCAGCTTGACTTTGCTGCCGACCCCGCCGACGAAATCATCGCCGCCACCAGCGTCGTCGAAAAGATTCCCCTCCTAACCCGTGACCGCCGCATCCGCCGCTCCAGGATCGTGCCATTTGCCCTCTAGCGCGAGCCCACGCCTGGAAACGCGCCAACCGATGGCTCGCAGACGCGCCTTTGGCCATTACCCGTGCGGGAAAGTAGTCTTTTTACCTACGCTTTACCAAATCCTTCCTGGCGTGCGCTACGGCGTCAGGCGGTTGAGCAAACGAGGAAAGGGAATAGTTTCACGGACGTGCTCGAGGCCGCAGAGCCATGCGACGACGCGTTCGATGCCCATGCCGAAGCCAGCGTGCTGCACCGTGCCGAACTTCCGCAGGTCCAGATACCAGTCGAACGCTTCACGCGGCAGCTTAGCCTCTTCAATGCGGCTGAGGAGGAGGTTATAGTCGGCCAGGCGCTCACCGCCGCCGATGATTTCACCGTAACCTTCCGGCGCCAGAACGTCCACGCACAGCGCCACCTCCGGCCGCGCGGGGTCGGGCGCCATGTAGAAGGCTTTCACCTGGCTCGGGTAGCGGTGCACCATCACCGGCTTTTCAAAACCTTCGGATAGAATCGTCTCGTCCGTACCGCCGAAATCTCCGCCCCAGGCAATCTCGCTTCCTTTTTCCTTGAGAATCTTGACCGCCTCATCATAGGAAAGGCGCGGGAAGGGCGCGGTGGCGCAGGGCTCCAGCTTGCTGATATCGCGGCCCAAGGTTTCAAGTTCCGTACGGCGATGCTCCAGCACGCGGCTCACCACGAAAGCGACCAGCTCTTCGGCGAGCGGCATTATGTCATCAAGCCCCGCGAAGGCTACTTCCGGCTCAATCATCCAGAACTCCGTCAGGTGGCGGCGGGTTTTGGATTTTTCAGCGCGGAAGGTGGGGCCAAAGCAATAAGTCTTGCCCACCGCCATCACCGCCGCCTCGTTGTAGAGCTGGCCGGATTGCGTCAGGTAAGCTTCCTGCTCAAAGTAGTCCACTTCAAACAGCGTGGTGGTGCCCTCGCAGGCGCTGGGCGTGAGGATGGGGGTATCGACCAGGGTGAAGCCGCGGTCGTCAAAGAAGTCGCGGCAGGCCTTGATGATTTCATGGCGCACGCCCAGGATGGCGTGTTGGCGCGTGGAGCGCAGCCAGAGGTGGCGATGATCCATCAGGAACTCAATGCCGTGCTCCTTGGGCGTGATGGGATAAGGCTGCTCGGCGGGCACCAACTGAATCACTTCAAGATTGGAAACGCCCAGCTCATAGCCGCCGGGAGCGCGGGGCTCCGCGCGCACTTTGCCGGTGACGCGCAGCGAAGATTCCTGGGTCAGCTCGCGCGCCCGGGCAAAAATCTCCGGCTCGACGGCGCTCTTGACCACCACGCCCTGCATCAACCCGGTACCGTCCCGGAAAATGGGGAAAAGAATTTTTCCGCTCTCGCGGAGGTTGTAGAGCCAGCCACGAATGACGACTTCCTGGCCGTCGTACTCGCGCGCGTTGCGGATTTCAATTTCGGGAGGTGAAGAAGGGTTCATGCTCAGCGGATAGCCTCCATTCTTTCGATTGCCTCACGCACGCGGGCAAGGCTGGAAACCTCGGGCCCGTAGTTGCGCAGCTCGAGCATCAGCGGGAAGCGGCCTTCCATGCTGCGGAAGCCGCGAACGGTCCGCTCCCAGTCGATTTCGCCTTCAAAGGGCATGAGATGATCGTCTTTTTCGCGCCGGTTGTCGTGCAGGTGCGTGGAAGCGATGTGGTCTTTCAGGGTTCCAAAAGCCTGTTGCACGCCGCAGGTCATATGGGCGTGGCCGGTGTCAAAGCAAACCTTCAGGCCCATGTGGGTGTAATGGATAAACTGCACCAGGCGCTGCGGCGCCGTCAGGTTGCTCGGAATATTTTCCAGCAGGATGCTGACGCCGCGCTCTTTGGCAAAAATATTCAAATGCTCGAGCGAGGTAAAGGCGGCGTCAAACTTGGCGATGTCGAATTCCTCTCCGGCCAGGCCCAGATGCAGGATGAGATACCGGAAGGGCAGCTTCTCCGCCACGGCGATGGCAAGCTTGATCTCTTCCATGGAATTGATGCGCTGCCGGCGTTCCAGGTGCGCGATGGAAACGGGCATGCCGCCCGCCCTTCCCCATTCGGCGTCCGTGTAGAGCGGAGCATGAAGGGAGAAGAGCGAAACATCATGGTCTTTGAACCACTGGGCGACGTCGCTGACATGGTGGGGATCGGAATAGTCCAGGTGCTGGCGGGCGGCGAAGATCTCAAGCCGCTGCAATCCCGCTCCCGCGATCTGGTCCAGGATGTGGGAGGACAAACGGTCGTTCACAAAGAGATGAGTTGAAAGCCCAAAATCCATCAGTATCCTGCCGCCTTTCCGTCGCCGCGAGGGTCGGCCGCGCCAAAGCGCCAGCCGGTCCGGGGATTCACCTCGATCGCTTCACACTCGCCCATGCTGCCGGTCAAAACCACTTTGTATCCAGCTTGCCTTAACATCTTCAGAGTATCGGCTGAAAATCCCCAGCGCTCAACGTTCAATTGGTCGGGCCGCCATTGGTCGTGGAAGCGCGGCGTGCTCACGGCTTCCAGAATGTCCATTTTATAGACTAATACGTTCAACATCACCTGCAGAACGGTGTTGGTGATAGTTCCGCCGCCCGGCGAGCCCAGCACCAGACGCAGCTTGTTATTCTTCAGCACAATCACCGGAGTCATGGCGGAAAGCGGGCGTTTGCGCGGAGCAATGGCGTTCGCGGCGCTCTGAATGAGGCCGTACATATCTGGCGTGCCCGGCTTGGAGGTGAAGTCGTCCATCTCATCGTTGAGCAGAAAGCCCGCTCCTTCCACCGTCAGGCCGCTTCCATAACCATTGTTCAGCGTGTAGGTGTTGGAGACCGCGTCTCCCTCCGCGTCCACCACGGAAAAGTGCGTGGTATTAGGCCGTTCAAAAGCCGGGGGCCGGCCCGCTCCAACCGGCGCATCCGGCGGCGAACTCAGAATTTCCTCGCGCAGTTTTGCCGCGTAGGCCGGGCTGGTCAAACCCTTGACGGGTACGGAAGCAAAATCCGCGTCGCCCAGGTAAGCCGCGCGGTCGGCGTAAGCGCGCCGCATGGCTTCCGCAATCAGGTGCATGGAAGCGTAGCTGTCAGGCGTGCCCAGGTCGAGCGGCGCCAGGATGTTGAGCATCTCGATCAGAGCGACGCCGCCGGAGCTGGGCGGCGGAGGCGCAAGCACATCATAACCCCGAAAATGTCCCACCAGCGGCTGGCGTTCCTTGGCATGGTACTTCTTGAGGTCGGAGAGCGTGATGAGGCCGTGGTGTTTGGCCATGGTGGCGGCAATCTGCTCGGCGATAGGCCCCTGGTAAAACGCCTGTGGTCCGTTGCGGGCTATCCGCCGCAAGGTGCGCGCCAGCTCCGGCTGCATAAAGGTGTCACCCGGCTTGTAAAGCTCTCCGTTGCGAAGGAAGATGCGCCGGCTTGCCGCAAATTTTTCAAGCAGGGCGCGATGGCTCGCCAGCGACTGGGTCATCCAATAGCTCACCGGAAAGCCGCGCCTGGCCAGGCGAATGGCCGGCTGCATCACCTTTGCGAGGCCCAGCTTGCCGTACTCGCGTTCGGCTCGCGCCAGCCCCGCCACGGTTCCGGGCACTCCCACGGAAAGCGCGCCAACCGTCGAGGCTCCAGGGATCACTTTCCCTTCCGCGTCCAGGTACATGTTGCGCGCGGCGGCTCCGGGGGCTTCTTCCCGGTAATCGATCAGCGTGGATTTGCCGTTGGCCATGCGAATCAGCATGAAACCGCCGCCGCCGATGTTTCCGGCAAAAGGATAAGTGACGGCCAGAACAAATCCCACCGCCACGGCGGCATCCACCGCATTGCCGCCTGCCTTGAGAATTTCAACCCCAGCCTGGGTGGCGAAGGGGTCGCTCGACACCACCATGCCGTGCCGGGCAGCCACCGGTTTGAAGGCCCAGGCGGCCTGCGCCAGGCTCAGAGCCATCAATAATGGCAAAAGCCTTCGGAAAGATTTGAAGGAGGATGATCCTCGCATGAGGTATGGTGGACCCGCCACGTCTTGGCTTGACCCAAGAAAAGCGCGCAGAGCTAACTCAGTCAATTGGGCAAGACGCCGATTTTAGAAATTGTACTGTACGCGAAAAAGCTGCGGAGCGTCAACTGCCGGTATGGTGAGGAAAGGCGGCTCTAATCGCCGCGATAGCCTCGGGCAAATTTGCGATTGGGGGGCGGCCAGCATTGCGCTAAAATAGTTTGGGACGTAAAAGTATGTTCTGGATAGCGTCGAGTCCGATCAAGGTTAAGTCCCGCAAGCGCGCATCAAAGTCTCCAGGAGTTCCCTCCAAGCCCACGCTTGATAAGATTCGAGCCGGGCAAAGCGTCAAGGTGACCGAGATCGTCGCCGGCTCTGCCGCCAGTCTGCAATTGTCTCAACTGGGCATTCGCGCCGGCGCCACGCTTACGGTCCGCCGCAGCGCGCCGTTGGGAGGCCCCGTTATGGTGGAGTCCGACGGGGGCTTAGTCGCAATTGGACGCGGCATGGCGCGTAAAGTGCACGTGCAGACTCTCGAATGAAGATCGCTCTAGTCGGCCAGCCAAACTGCGGCAAGAGTACCATCTTCAACTCGGTTGCAGGTTACCGGACGGCAACGGGAAATTTCCCCGGCACCACGGTGCAACTGACTTGGAGCCGCGTTCGCCTGGACCATCAGGTGGCTGAGCTGGTGGACCTTCCCGGAATCTATTCACTCACCTCCAACAACCCCGCCGAGAGCGCCTCCAAAAAGTTTCTGCTTAGCGAGGATCCCAGCTTGATTGTCAACGTGCTTGACGCCTCCTTACTGAGCCGCAGCCTGGAGTTGACTCTGGAATTGCGGGAGCTGGGCATTCCGATGGTCGTTTGCCTCAACATGACTGACGAGGCGCAGCGCCGTGGAATCCGGATTTCCGCGCAGCAACTCTCCGCGCTGCTGGGCTTGCCCGTGGTGGAGGCGGTGGCTTACCGCGGCGTGGGCGTGAGGGAATTGTTCCGGGAGGGTTTGCGGCAGATCGGCCAGGCGCCTGAGCCCGCCGAGTTTATCGCCTGGCATCGCGACGTCGAGACGACGGTCGGACAGATGGAGCGGCAGATTGACTCGCACCCGAGCGTCCAGAAATTACCCAGCCGCTTTGTTGCCATCAAGCTGCTCGAAAACGACCGGGAATTTTGCGCCGCTGCCGCACCGGAGGTCCAAAGCGCGGCCCGGCAACTGCGCGACGAGCTCGAAGGCAGCCACGGCCGCCCGGCGGAGTCGGTGGTGATGTCCGAGCGGCACGACGTTGCCATGCGCCTTTTCGAGGAGGCGGCCACCGTCACCCGCCCGCGCTCCGACCCGCGCGCGGCGCTCGACAACCTGCTGACTCATCCCATCTGGGGATACGTATTCCTGCTGGCGGTTCTGGTGGCCTTTTTCTGGGCGGTCTTCGGCTTCGGCTCAGTCATCGAGCGGGAAGTTACCCTGCGGCTCAACGTGCTGACCACGGTGCTGCTGGCGGGGCTGCCTCCAAGCGGCGTGGCGCACGCGCTGGTGGCGGGGCTGATGGACGGAGTGCAGGGTGGAGCGGGAAGCGTCCTGCCGTAACAGCTCCCCTTCCAGTTCGGCCTCGCTTTCTT
>JBJKQF010000275.1:0-4480 GCA_046705545.1 Terriglobia bacterium | reverse complement strand
ATGGAGCGGCCGTCGCGATGTCAAATCAACGATATATACCGCACTAGCCGGGAATGCAAGGAACCTAAGTTCAGGGATTAGGTGCCAGGGACTAGGGATTGGGGCGGGCGATTTGGGATTGGAGATTTAAGAATTTCAGACCGAATAGGGGCGAGGGTAATTACGAATTATGAAGATCTCGAGCGCGGTGGACTTGCTACGCGAAGACGAGGCGGCCTTTGGGCAGGGGAATGGGGCGGCCGACTTCCTTAGCCGTTTCGATCCACTCTTGAATCACGACTTCCACGTTGGCCAGGGCTTCGCGGTAGGTTTTGCCGTCGGCCGCGCAGCCGGGCAGCTCTGGGACCTCGGCGATAAACGCCTGATCCTCTTCGCTCCAATAAATGATCACTTCATACCTAGGCTTTGGCATTGGCCGCGCCTCCCAAACGATATTTGAGTATAACATGCCGGACTTGCTTCACCTGATAAGGCTTCGCTTTGCTTCCTTTGGGTTGTAGGTTGAGGATTTCCGCCACTCCCTCGCGGGTGAAGATATGATGACCCCCGCGAATACGTTCGTCGAACTCCAGGTTTCGCAGTACACGACGCAAGTCTTCAAAAGGAATATTGGCGTCGGAGGTCCCGCGCAGAATTTTCTCGAGGGTTTTTTTGATCGCCACTTGCCATCCTCCCCAGGGTCCGCACTGGGCTCATTGTGCCACAGATGGAGCGGCCGTCGCGATGTCAAATCAACGATATATACCGCACTAGCCGGGAATGCAAGGAACCTAAGTTCAGGGATTAGATGTTAGGGGCCAGGGACTGGCGCGGGCGATTTGAGATTGGAGATTTAAGAATTTCAGATTGAAAAGGGGCGAAGGCAATTACGAATTTCAGCTGGAAGTCTGAAATTTGAAATCTGAGATTTGCGATCCTTCACCACGCCAGGCCGTGGTAGCGCCGGCGGGAGGCGGGTGGCGTGGAAAGATCCTCCAGGCCGACCAGGTCGATGAGGATTTTGTTTTTGGGAAGCTTGGACGCCGCGGCGGCGAACTCGGGATGCGTGCCGGCCAGAACGATCACGTCATTCTTCCGGATCAGCTCCGGAAGGGAAGCGACCATCCTGCCGCCGAGATCAGGAAGCTCTTTCTTGAGGAAAGCGCGGTTCGCTCCCAGCAGGCGGTCGAGCTGCACGCGCGGATCGTAAACCTGCACCTGGCGGCGCGCGGCCACCAGCGCCTTTACCAGCGCGCAGGCGGGGCTTTCGCGCAGGTCGTCGGTATCCGCCTTAAACACCAGCCCCAGCACGCCGATTTTTTTCTTCTTCGCGGCCAGCGCCAACTCCACGGCGCGCTCCAGGTGCCGCGCGTTGCTCAGCAGCAGGTTCTCCACCAGCGGCAGGTGCAGACGCGCCTGGCGCGCCATGCGTCCCAGCGCGCGCACGTCCTTGGGCAGGCAGGGACCGCCGAAGGCGAAGCCGGGGCGCAGGTAGAGCGGCGAGATGTTCAGCTTGGTGTCCGCGGCAAAGATGCGCATCACCTCGCGGCCGTCGATGCCGAAGTTCTTGGCAAGCGTGCCGATCTCATTTGCAAAACTCACTTTGAGCGCGTGGAAGGCGTTGTCCGCATACTTCACAATCTCTGCGGTGCGGAAGGAGGTGAGGAAGAGCGGCGCCTGAATCTCTCTCCACAATCCCACCAGCGGCCGCAAGCTGCGCGCCTCGCCCGCGCCCAGGACCGTCTTGGGCGGATGGAAAAAGTCGTGGATCGAGGAGCCTTCGCGCAGGAATTCCGGGTGGAAGGAGACGCCGAAATCGCGCCCCGCTTTGCGGCGGGAGGCGCGCTCCAGCGTGGGAATCACCAGGTTTTCCGTGGTTCCGGGCGGGATGGTGCTGCGCACCACCACCACGTGGAACTTGCGCGAGCTGCGAAGCTCGCGCCCGATGCCCGTGAGCGCCGCCCGCACGTGGTCCAGGTTCACGCTGCCGTCGCGCCGCGAAGGCGTGCCCACCGTCACCAGGGAAACGTCCGCGCGCCGCAGCGCTTCCGCCGGGTCCAGCGTGGCGTGCAGCCGCCCCTCCGCCGCCATGCGCCCCACCAGCGCCTCCAGCCCCTTCTCCTGCACGGGCGAGTGGCCGGCGTTCAGCAGGCGCACCTTGGCGCGAGAAACGTCCACGCCCTCCACCGTGTGGCCCATCTTGGCCAGGCAGGCTCCCGTGACACAACCAACGTAGCCAAGTCCGAATACCGCAATTTTCATCTATTTCTCCGGGAGGGCGCTCTGGAAGTCTGTGCTGTGGCTCATCCGCCGGGGACTATAGCCGAGGCGGGAAGAAAATGTCAAAAATCCGTCTCCCTTTTGTCTCGCGCTGCTTGTTCAAGCGCGGGCGCCGTCCCCGCGGCCGCCGATCCCGCCAGGCGACTCTACTTGAGGCCCTTGCTCGCGCTGGCCAGCAGCCGCTCCACCGCCGCCTTGACGCCGTCTTGAACACCGAAGACCGCCGACCCCGCCACCAGCACGTCGGCCCCCGCCTCCACCACCAGCGGCGCCGTCTCAGCGTGGATGCCGCCGTCCACTTCCACCTCGCAGGCGAGCCCGAGCTTGGTGATCTGCTTGCGCAGCTGGCGAATCTTGGGCAGCGTCTCGGGAATGAACTCCTGCCCGCCGAAGCCGGGGTTCACCGTCATCACCAGCACCAGGTCCAGGTCTCCCAGAATCTCCGAGAGCATCGACGCCGGCGTTGAGGGATTGAGCGCCACGCCCGCCTTCTTGCCCAGCGCGTGGATCTGCTGCACCGCGCGGTGCAAGTGCGGCGTGGCTTCCTGGTGAATGATGATCGTGTCCGCGCCCGCCTCCGCGAACCTCTCGATAAAATCTTCCGGCGGCTCCACCATCAAGTGCGTTTCCAGCGTCAGGCGCGTGAGCGGACGCAGCGCGCGCACCGCGATTGCTCCAAAGGTGATGTTGGGAACGAAGCGGCCATCCATCACGTCGATTTGCACGCGGTCCACGCCCGCCGCTTCCGCCGCGCGCACTTCCTGGCCCAGGCGGGTGAAGTCCGCAGAAAGAATTGAAGGTGCGATCTTGATCAACGTTTTCCTCGGCGCGCGGCGCTCAGCAAGGTCACCGCGGCGTCATCCACCAGCCAGGTGGTCTTGCCTTCCTCCAGGTAAACTCCCTGCGCCGGGTAGCGCTCAACGTCGCGCGGACCTTCCAGCACTTCGCGCAAAGCGTAAGACTTATCCGGTCCGGAAACCACAAAGACGACCTCGCAGGCGGCGTTGAGAACCGGGTACGTCAGCGTCAGGCGGTGCGCACGGAGCTTCTCAACATAGTTCGGGCAAACCCAACGTTTTCTCTCGGCCACCGCGGTCGATCCCGGAAAAAGTGAAGCCGTGTGGCCGTCAGGTCCCATTCCCAAAAAGATCATGCTGAATCGCGGCGCTTGGCCGGCAGCGGGCACGAGCGTTCTCTCGATCTCTTCGGCGTAATCCGCGCTGGCCGCATCGAGGTCCCGCTGCTCGGCCTTCATGCGATGGAAGCGTGCCTCAACACCCGGCACGCGGGCGAGTAACGCCTCACGAATCATCCCATAGTTGCTTTGCGGATCGTCGGGCGGTACGCAGCGTTCGTCCACCTGGAAGATGTGTGTGATTCCCCACGGAATGCGCGAGGAGAATTCCGGGCTCGCCAGCAGGCGCAGAAAAGTTTGGGGAGTTTTTCCGCCGGAGAGAGCCACGGAAAAAATTCTTCCTTCAACGGCGCACGCTGCGGCGGCCACCACAAAATGCTCCGCGACGCCGCGGCTCAAGGCTTCCAGTCGTGGGAAAGTTTGTATGGACACTTCAGTCATCCGCTACATTTCTTCAGGGAACGCGCCTTTCGATTCTCACGCCTTGAACATTCGCGCAATCAGGCTCAGGGATTCCTCGTAGATTTTGTCATGACTTGGAAACTTGAGTTCCTCATTCACCAGCCCGACCAAGTCCATGGGATGCAGGCGAACCGTTCTTTCACGGGGCGGGCAACCTGGAATTTCCGCCGTCGTGCGCGCCCGGCCTTCTTTTGCGGACTCGATGATGGAAAATTTCGCGGATGTCTCGCCCCCTGTCCTCAAGACCACGGAGAAAGGAGCCGGCTTGCCGCTTCCTGATTCGGCCGCCACGCACTCCACTCGAATCGTTTTCTCTCCTTTGCGAAATTCCAGAGTCTGAGTTCGCTTAGCTCCTGGAGACATCACCACGGCCGGCTGCCAGCCAAGGCGGGTGGCCAGCCAGGCCGTCAGCAGCAAAGCTTGAGCCCATCGGTCGCCATCGCCCTCCCGGCCCTGTCCCCACTCTATCCGGACCTCTTCCAAGCCTTGCAAGTAGCGGCCGGTCTGCGCAGAATCAAAACACTGGGCAATCAACTCACGGCAAGGTGTCAGCCGCGCCCAATTAAGGTCACTGAGGGCCATTTCGTCGGGTCCCGTAAACCGCTCGACCTGCCGGGCCAACAT
>JBJKQF010000274.1:0-10050 GCA_046705545.1 Terriglobia bacterium | reverse complement strand
GGCCTCTCCGCCTCGATCGTCTCCCGCGACCTGACGAGGGTCCACCAGTTCATTAACGGCATCGAGGCGGGATTGATCACCATCAACCTGCCAACCGCGGGAGTGGAGTATCAGCTTCCCTTCGGCGGCACCAAGGAATCCAGCTTCGGGATGCGCGAACAAGGTCCCTTGGCGCTCGATTTCTATACGGAATCGCGCACGGTTTACCTGAAATATACTCAATAGCTTCCAGAAGTTCATCTTGGGCTGCGCGGACGCTGCGACCCGCTTCAAGCCGCAGCGTCCCAAGCGCGCCTTGTCTCATAAGGAGAATTATGAAAAAGACACAGCAATTTCTGAGCAAGCTTAAGCTGCCCGCGGAAGATAATCACGCCCTGAAGCCGACCACGCTGCGCTTCAAGGACGGCGGCCAGTACCGCATTGAAATCCCCAGTGTGGAAGGTCCGCGAGTTCTGAGGGAAGTGCTGGACGCCGCTAAAACCCTGAAGGTTCCCTTGCACCGGATCAGCCAGGGAAGCGGAATCATGCTGCTCACCAAGGCGGAAATCTCCGAGATGGCGCGAATCGGCCGCGACCATCAGATTGAGGTTTGCCTCTTCATCGGCCCGCGCGCCACATTCGAGACGGGAGCACAGACCGCCTCAACCGCCGGTAAAGTGATCGGACTCCAGCACCGTGGCGCGGAGCAACTGGTCTATGCGCTCGAAGACGTCAAGCGCGCTTGCGATCTTGGCATTCGCAGCGTCCTGCCGGCCGATCTGGGCCTGATCTGGCTGATCAATGAGATGAAGAAGAAGGGTGAATTGCCCAAGAACCTGATCGTCAAGAGTTCCGTCACCCTGCCGGCCCCCAACCCCGCGACGGCAAGGCTGTTCGAGCAGGCGGGAGTCTCCACGCTGAACATGCCCACCGACCTGAGCCCCGCGCAAATCGGCGCCATCCGCCAGGCGGTCAGCGTCCCCATCGACCTTTACATCGAGGTCCCGGACAACTTTGGCGGCTTCATCCGTTACTACGAGATCCCCCAGATTATTCAGGTCGCGGCTCCCGTCTATCTTAAGTTTGGGCTACGCAACGCCCCGGACATTTACCCTTCCGGTGGACATATCGAGGACTTGGCAGCCAGGATGGGGCGCGAGCGCGTGCGCCGGGCCCGCATCGCTCTTGAGCTCATGGAAGAGTACGCTCCTCAGGCCAAGATGTCTCCGCTGGGATCAAAGGATTTGGGTATTCCGGAAGTCTAGGCGCGCGGCGAAAGGCAGCCTGCCATTCTGGGCCCTATACCCGTCGTCCTGACCGGAGTGAAAGATCTGCTTTTACGGAGTGCCCTGGCGCGCGCTTTGTCGGGCCGAAGGAAGAAGCAGATTCCTCGCCTCGCTCGGAATGCCTTGCGAGGGGCTTGGAGTAAAGGGCGATTGCTTTACCATGACCGCGGCCGCGAAGTCCGCTTCCGTGGTCGAATTCTTATATGACTTTCCTGACCGGTATCTTCCTTTTTCTGGCGGCCGTGCTGGCCGGACTATTAAACTCCGTAGCGGGAGGCGGAAGCTTCTTTTCCTTCCCTGCCCTTCTGCTGGCGGGGGTTCCGCCCATTCCCGCCAACGCCACTTCGACGGTGGCACTGTGGCCGGGCACGTTGGCGAGCGCCGGCGCCTATCGCAAGAAGCTGCCGCGTAGCGCCCGCATCCTGGTTCCCTTGCTCCTGGCAAGCCTGGGGGGCGGTCTGATCGGGGCCGGGCTGCTGCTGCACACTCCGCAAGCCACCTTCATGCACCTGATCCCTTTTCTCTTTCTGGGCGCGACGTTCCTTTTCGCTTTCGGCAAGCGGCTCTTCAAAGTGGCCGCACCGCGCCGAGAGACCCAAGCCTCCTGGCTGGCCGTGGGCAGCGTGGCGCTTATTCAGCTCCCTATCGCCATCTATGGAGGATTTTTCGGCGGCGGCATGGGCATCCTGATGCTGGCGATGCTCAACTTCCTGCCACTGGCGGACATTCACTCCATGAATGGCGTCAAGACGCTGCTCGCCACCGCCACCAATGCCGTGGCCATCGTCACGTTTGTCCTAGCGGGGATTATCGTCTGGCCGGAAGCCTTGGTGATGCTGGTGGGCGCGGCGCTGGGTGGCTATGCCGGAGCGCACTTTGCTCAGAAGGTTGACCCGGGCCGCGTGCGCACCTTTGTGGTTTGCGTCGGTTTCGCCATGTCGTTCTACTTTCTGTGGAAGTACCGGTAGCAGATTCTGAAATGACGACCGCAAGGATACACGGGCCAAACAGGCTTGCTTTCGCCGGTACCTGTCATCATAATCGGGCCTTCCAGGCGGCTAATCTGGCCCAAAGAAGAATCGGAGGACTCCAATGCCAACCCTCAAATGGGAAGATGATCTGAAACAAAAAGCGTCGCGCCGTAGGTTTCTGAAGAGCGCGGCGGCGCTTGCGGTTTCAGCGCCGGCCATGGCGCGCGGCCGTCACGATGGCCCGCGCACAGCGCAAGGACCTTTGCGGGCTTATGTGGGAACTTACTCTTCCAAGGCGCCGGGAGGCTCGGCGCACGGGCGCGGCATCTATCTGTTTGAGATGGACCCGGCCAGTGGCGCTCTCATGGAGCGGGCGGTCTTCCCAACCACCTTGAATCCTTCTTGGCTGGACCTCAACCCGGCCCGCACTCATCTCTATACGGTGAATGAAATTGGAAGCTTTGAAGGCGCCGACACGGGAGCTGTCAGCGCCTATGCGATTGACCGCACCACGAGACACCTAACGCTGCTCAACACGGTCAGTTCGGAAGGCAGCGGGCCTGCTTACCAGAGTGTCCATCCCTCCGGCAAGTACGTTCTGGTGGCCAACTACGGCAGCGGCTCGGTTGCCGCCATTCAGATTCTCCCCGACGGCAGGCTGGGCCGCGCCACCAGCGTGCAGCAGAGCACCGGCGCCGAGGGACCCAAACATCCCACCGATGGTCCGCGCGGAAATTTTTCCATTTCCGGACACGAGGGACCGGGAATACATCACGCCCACATGATCGAAGCCGCGCCCGCCGGTCCCTACGTGCTTTCCACCGACCTGGCAACGGACCGGATTCACGTCTGGAAATTCGACGTGGCAACCGGCAAGCTGGCGCCTCACACCACTGCTTCCTTGCCGCCCGGAGACGGCCCGCGCCATTTTGCTTTCCATCCCAACGGCCGCTGGCTCTATTCGCTTCAGGAAGAAGCTTCCACGCTGGTTCTTTTCCACTACGACGGCACGCGAGGAACACTCGCCATGAAGCAGATGGTCTCCGCCTTGCCAAAGGATTTTGCTGGAACCAACTTCTGCTCGGAGGTCCGCGTCTCACCGGATGGCAAGTTTGTCTACGCCGCCAACCGCCTGCACAATAGCGTCTCCTCTTTTGCCGTCGGCCGCGACGGCCGCCTGACCTTTGGGGGAAACTCCTGGACGCGCGGCGATACCCCGCGCAGCATCACACTGGATCCCGCGGGCAACTTTCTCTACTCCATGAATCAGCTTTCCGACTCCATCACTGCGTACCGCATCAACCGCCGCACCGGCCGCACGGAATTCACCGGCCAGTACACGCCTGTCGGCACGCCTGCCTGCATGATTTTTCTGGGTTCCTAGCAACGCCCCGCGCGAGGCCGCGAAAAGGCGCTTGCTGCCCGCAAAGCAACAGGCCGCGACGGCTTACTTTCCTGATTGGTGGGAATTCTTGCGTGGCCTGAACGCCTGGATAAAAACCCCGCCCATCACAATCATCAGAGCGCCCCACCAGACCGGCGCGTGCAGGTTGGATAGAACCGTGTCGGGAGGATGAGACCATTCCTGAAGGCCGCTGATAAAAATCAAAATGCCGTATATAAATAGCAAAATCCCCACGAAAAACCAGACCGGGATCATGTGACGATCTTCGCTCATTCTGTTACCCCCGCTTGTGCAACTCGCAAAAGGACTTTCCACTTCCTCATTACTGCTTCATTCCATTCCTACCAGAAGATCCATTGCAGCACCAGGAAGACCGCCAGGCAAACACCGGACCAGAACAACGGCTTTTTGTAAAAGGGCAGGTGGCCTTCGCTGGGGATCTCGGTTTCGCCATAGACGAGGCCCTTCAATTCCCCTGCCGGGCGGGGCTGGGTCATCAGGCTGATCCCGATCGTCACGCCGACGCAGATCAGCCATGACCAGAGCGCCTGGTACATGTCCTCCGCCATTACTTTGGCATGCGAGGAGAGGGCGATAATGGCCAGGGCGGAAGGATGGAACTTCACCGCCAAGAACATAGCGGCGGAGGCGCTGGTCCCGGCCAGCAAGCCCCAGAAGGCTCCTTTGTTGGTCACCCGCTTCCAGAGCATACCCAGCAGCACCGTCCCAAATAAGGGAGCGATAAAGATGGCAAACAGCGCCTGCACGTAGTCCATGATGCTGGCAAATCCCATCACCGCGTAAGCCGCACCGATACTGATGAAAAGGCCAATGATCGTGCACCAGCGCCCCATCGCCACATAGTGCCGGTCCGTGGCGTCCTTATTGATGAAAAGCCGGTAGATGTCGTAAGTCCAGACGGTGGCGAAGGCGCTGACGTTGCCCGCCATTCCGGACATGAAACCGGCCACCAGGGCCGTGATGCCCAGGCCCAGCAGGCCCGGCCCCAAATAGCGCGCCATCATCAACGGGAGAACTTCGTTGTAACTGTGCTGCCCGGCATGCATGGCAGTTTGTGGCACTAGGTGAAAGGGAAGGACAGAAAGCGCCAGCAGTCCCGGCAGGATCACGATGAAGGGGACCGCCATCTTAAAAAAAGCGCCGATCACGGGAGCCATCTTGGCGGAGCGCAGATCCTTGGCGGAGATGACGCGCTGCACAACCAGGAAGTCCGTGGTCCAGTAGCCCATGGAGATGACCGCGCCCAAGCCGAAGACAATGCCTGTCCACTGAATACCCATGGGATTGGTGGAGAAATGCCCCAGCCCCGCCCAGAGGTGGGTGAAGTCCTCGTGGGGGAAATTCTGGTGGATCTTCGCCACCATACCGGACCAGCCGCCCGCCTCTACCAATCCCAAAATGGGAATCAGCATCGCTCCCAGCCAGATCAGGAAGAACTGGAGGACCTCATTGAAGATTGCGGAATACAAACCGCCCAGCGCCACATAGACACCCACCGTGAGAGAAGAAACCCAGATACTGAAGTGGATGTTCCATCCCAGCACGACCTTCATCACAATCGCCATCGCGTACATGTTGACGCCCGACATCAGGATGGTCATCACGGCGAAGGTAATGGCGCTCAGGCCGCTAGTGGGGCGACCAAAGCGCAGTTGCAGGTAGCCCGGCACCGAATGGGTTCGAGATATGTAGTAAAAGGGCATCATCACAATGCCCAGAAAGAGGATGGCGGGAATAGCGCCGATCCAATACCAGTGCGTAGCGAGGATCCCATACTGGTAAGCGGCTCCAGCCCATCCCAGCAGTTCCAGCGATCCGAGGTTGGCGGAGATAAACGCCAGCCCGGCAACCCAGGAGGACATCCCGCGGCCGGCAATGAAAAAATCTTCGCCGCGCTTCGCAAAAGTCTTCAGGTAGAAGCCGATGCCAAGCACCGAGATAAAATAGATCACGATGATGGCCAGATCTACCGGGCGCAGTGAGATGATTTTTCCCGTTGCCACGGCAGGCACAAAAGCAAGTTGCGTCATAGTTTGGTCCCTGTGAAAGCTTCCGTCGGCCATCAATAATTCGCAACATTTCCGGCGACGCCAAGGCTAGCTCACGCGTGGCAATCCCGGAACGAATGGATGGCTCTCCCCTTGTTGTGGGTTCCAGCTTGGGCCGTCCAGCACAACCCAAAGCGAAACAGCAAGATGGCACGTTCCTTGCGTATGTTCAAGTACGAATTTTAGGATGACGGAATTTCAGGTGGATATCGCCGGGCGCTTCCGGGCTCAAAAAGTGCTCCCAACCCGCTGCCGAAGCGCTCCTGATGCCAGCCGCCTGAGGGAAGCTGGAAAGACTCGCTGGATTGGAGCCGCGGGCGGGAATCGTCCATCGGCGGCCAGGTTAGGGAACGCGTTGAAGAACCATCAGGGTCTCATCGTCGCGCCGCGGCAGGTTGCCGCGAAAGGCTTCCACTCCCGACAGTACGGCGTGTGTCACGCCCGCCGCCGAGGCTGCGGACAGTCCTTGAACCAACCCCAGGAGGCCGCTCTGTCCAAGCTCCTTCCCGGAACCATCTGTCGTTTCCGTAATGCCGTCGGTGTAAAGAAGCAGCATATCGCCGGCGCGCAGCCGAATTCCGGTCTGGCTGTAGGCGGTGCCTGGAATCAGGCCCAGCGGCAGGCCCGCGATCTCCAAGGCATGCTGCGTGGAGTCCTCCAGCAGCTCCCAGCAATTTTCCTGCGCGCGGTACCAAAGAACCGGGGGATGTCCGGCGCTACTGAACAAAAGTTCTCCGGTTTCAAGGTAGAAGCCCAACACGGCGGCCGTGGCGTATTGGCTTTGGCCTGGCTCGCAGGTGAACGCATCGTTCAATTCCCGCATCAACACGGACTGGTCCCAGTTATCCGTGTGCCTTTGCAGAACGTGGCGCAGGTTCTCTGCCCTGGCGCTGGCTCCGCTGCCGTGCCCGGCCACATCTGCCACGGCAATGCGCGATACCATGCCTTTGCTGCAAACTGAAAAGTAGTGGACGTCTCCGCCGCCCGCAGCTGGTTCAAGCGGCGCCGAATAGACCCAGCCCTCAAGACCGGGTAATTCCACGGGATGGTCCGCGCAGCGGTTTCCACCCCAAAGCTCAAAGCATGCCAGGCGGCGTTCGCTCTTATTCATAGCGTTTCATCAAAACGTACAGATCAGATGAAGCTCGCGCGCCGCGGGTTCAGGATTTGGCGGGCAAGTGGGCGGAAAAATACACCTTCAACCCGGAAGCAACCTGACTAAGCCCGCCTTCCAGGTCACGGTCGAGCGCGGCCACCACATCCGAGATCTCCTTGCCTTGCACGGGCTCCTGATGAGAGTAAAAATGCGTCCAAACCGTCTTGTGAGTCTTGCGGTCAACCAGCTCGAACTCCATGGACACCAGCGCCTGGATACCGCCGCTGTCAACCTCTTCGAAATCGTAGAGGCTGCCTTGCAGCACAAAATCTCCCTGCGCCGAGCTGCCCAATGACGCCACCGATTGGTAATCGCCCGAGGCACGCAGCCGCCGCATCAACATGATCTTTACCATCCGGGCCGGAGGCTCGGACCACTGGTGATATTGGTATGTGCCAATTTCGTTCCGTCCGGAACGATAGACGATAGGCTGATCTTGCAGAATCTCCGGCGCGCCAATGCGCCCCACCAGCAGCGTGATGGGAAATACCTTGCCGGAAGGCTGGGGCGAGGGAGGAAATTCCACCGTATAGTACCGGATGGGACGCCCGCCCAGGCAACCGCTGAGGGCCAGCGCCGCAATCGCAATCAGGGTAAAACGGGTCATTCTCCGCATAAGTGCCGCCGTTCCCCCCTACTTCCCGCCCGGCTTGCGCTCCCGGGCCCGGTCAGCGCGAATCAGGGTATAAGGCCGGCGCTGCAACTTGCCGGTGAGCTCCTTCAAATGCTGGGTGGTTATCCGGATATTCTCCAGAATCTGGTCGATGTTGCCGGAATTGTAATTCATAGTCCGGTTGAGCTGGTCCATCAGGGAAGACGCTGTGATGAGCGTCCGGCGCAACTCCAGGACAGAGGCTCTCACGTCCTTACGATTTTCAAGCACTACAGAGTTGATGTTGTCCAGGGCGCTGTTGGCCTTGACCGTTGTCTGCTGCAAGTCGTTCAGGACATCCGTCAACCGGGCGCTGGCCGCCTGCACATTGTCCAGCGTCGTGGAGAGCTTGGGCCGGTCCTCGGTCAGCATGGAATTGAGATTGCCCAGAGAGCTGGTGATGTTGGCGCGGTTCTTATCACTCAGCAAATCGTTGGCGCGCGCCACGGTCACCTGCAATTCATCAAGGCGCTGGTCCAGCTTCAGGAGCGTCTGCTGAACCACCGGCTCAATCCCGACCACCATGTTGGTAAGGTCGTCGAACGTCGCTGTCTGCTGCGACTTCACCACGCTGCCGGGCGCAGCAAGCGCCGCCTGTCGCGTGCCCGTAGTCAGTTCCAGGTAGTTGTCACCCAAAGGGCTCAGGCTCGCGATCTTGGCCACGCTGTCCACCTTCAAGGGAATGTCGCGAGCCACGTTGAAGTCCACCTCAATTTGGGTTGAGTCTTTGGGATCAACGCGAACCGACTCGACCGAACCCGCCTTGAGCCCGCCGAATCGAACCGCGGCGCCCGGCTCCAACCCGCCCGCAAACTTCAAATAAGTCTTGTGAGGGATGCTCCCACGGCTGAAGGCCCCGGAGATGGAGAGGACGGTCACAATCAGCAAGGCGCTGGCGGCCAGGACAAACAGTCCCACCCATACCTGCTCGGCCCTCCCTCGTCGTGAATCCATGTTTACTCTCTCCGCTCGAAGCGCTCCAAAGCTGCGAAACAACGAGTTCTAATTGCTCTCGCCGCGCCCGTTAGGTCTCGGGCCGTGCTAATCCTGAGGCTTCTTGTCCCCGGTCAGCATCTGGAGATAATTGAGTTCGTCCTCGACTTGCGGCTCCGGCACGCGGTCCAGAAACTGCCGCACGCGCGGTTGGGTGCTGGCCGCAAGTTCTTCTTTTGTTCCGATTGCGATGATGTTGCCGCGGTCAATCAGCAACATGCGGTCCGCGATCAGGAAGGCGCTGGCCAATTCGTGTGTGACCACCACCATGGAGATGGCGTAGGCCTTCTTCAAATCCAGGATGAGCTCATCGATGCCGGCGGCGATAATCGGATCGAGGCCGGCGGAAGGCTCATCGAACAAGAGGATGTCCGGGTCCATCGCCAGGGCTCGCGCCACCGCCGCGCGCTTCTTCATGCCGCCGCTCAGTTCGGAGGGCATATAGTCCTCAAAGCTCGCCAACCCCACCTGCTCAAGCTTGATCCGCACCATGATCTCGATGGTGGAATCTTCCAGGCGCGTGTGCTCGCGCAGAGGCAAGGCCACGTTCTCTCCCACCGTCATGGAGCCGAACAAGGCTCCTCCCTGGAAAGAAACTCCCATCTTCTTACGAATGGCGTCCAGCTCGCGGTCTGACGCCTGGGCGATGTTCACGCCTTTGATCCACACTTCGCCGCCGCTGGGTTTCTCCAGGCCCACCAACGTCCGCAGCAAGGTGCTCTTGCCGGAGCCGGAGCCGCCCAAAACCACCAAGGTCTCGCCCGGCCGCACCTCAAAGCTGACGCCGTGCAGAATCTCGCGCTCCCCATAGCTCACGCGGAGATCCACCACAGAAATCACCGGACGATCCTGATCATGCCCATTCATTGGCAGCTCCGAACCCTCCTCCAGGCTTCGCTCAAGCGCGGTTGGTCAGGTAGAAGAGGGCCGTAAACACCAAGTCCACAGCAATCACCAAAAAGATCGATTTGACCACCGCCTCCGTCGTCGAGCGGCCGACCTCCTCAGCGCCGCCTCCCGTGGAGAAACCCTCGTGGCAACCCACCGCGGTGATCACCACGGAAAACAGAGCGCTCTTCACCAGACCCGTAAAGATGTCTCCCAGAACCAGGGCGTCGCGCGTGGCCCGCAGGTACGACATGACGGTAAAATTTGCGCCCGCCACGCCGAACAGGCATCCGCCCATCACGCCCATAAAGTCCGACCAGATGGTGAGGCATGGCACCATCACCAGCATGGCGAGGAATTTCGGCGCCACCAGAAAACTCACCGGGCGCAACGCCATCGTCTCCAGCGCATCGATCTCTTCGGTGACCTTCATGGTGCCGATTTCCGCGGCGAAGGCCGAACCCGACCGGCCCACCACGATGATCGCCGTAATCAGCGGACCCAGTTCCCGAATAATCGAGATGGCGACCGCGTCGGCCACAAATTGAATGGCTCCAAGCCGCCGCAATTCATAGGCGCTCTGCAAGGCCATGATAAGACCGACGAAGAAGGTGATGAGGGAAACGATGGGAATGGCACCCACACCCACCG
>JBJKQF010000273.1:0-2656 GCA_046705545.1 Terriglobia bacterium | reverse complement strand
GCCGAAAAGCGCCTGACCGGCGGCGGCAAGTCGGCGGGTAACATAGTCAAGGCCACGGTCAAGGTAGACGTGGACGACATCGGCAAGAACATTGTCGGCGTGGTGCTGGGCTGCTAGAATTAGGAGGTGGTGGACCTGGGCGTGATGGTTCCCAGTGAAAAGATCCTGAAGACCGCGCGCGAGTCTGGCGCCGACATTATCCGCTTAAGCGGCTTGATCACTCCCTCGCTCGATGAGTTGGTGCACGTGGCCAAGGAGATGGAGCGCGAGGGGTTTGCGATTCCTCTGCTGATCGGCGGCGCCACCACCAGCCGTGCGCACACCGCCGTGAAGATCGCTCCCGGGTACAACCAGCCGGTGGTTCACGTGCTGGACGCATCACGCGCCGTGGGCGTGGTCGGACGCCTGGCGAGCGCCGAGCTGCGGCCGGCGTTTGAGCGAGAGAATCGGAGCGAACAGGAAAAAATCCGGGAAGCTCATCGCGGCCCCAAAACGCAGACCCTGCGGCCGCTCGACGAGGCGCGCCGCCGCCGCCTGCCCTTCGAGTGGGCCGGCTACACGCCGCCGCGGCCTTCCTTCACGGGAATTCGAGTCAGCGACCCCGTGCCGCTCCGGGAGATCCTTCCTTACATTGATTGGACTCCCTTCTTCCATGTCTGGGAACTGCGGGGGATTTATCCCAGGATTTTCGATCACCCGGAAGTGGGCTCGAAAGCGCGGGAGTTGTTTGACGACGCCGAGAAACTTCTGGAGCGCATCGTCCGGGAGAATCTGCTGGTGGCCCGCGCAGTCACGGGCTTCTTCCCCGCCGCGAGCGTGGGCGACGACATTGAAGTTTACTCTGATGAATCGCGGAAGACGGCGTCCGCGACTTTTTACACCTTGCGGCAGCAGACCGAAAAACCTGACGGCGAGCCGAACCTGGCTTTGGCGGACTTTATCGCGCCGGTCGAAAGCGGCCGCGCGGACTACCTGGGAGCGTTCGCGGTGACGGCGGGAATCAATATCGAGCCGCTGGTGGAAAATTTCGAAAAGCAAAATGACGACTACAACGCCATCATGACCAAGGCCCTCGCGGATCGCCTGGCGGAAGCACTGGCCGAGCTCACCCACAAACGGGCGCGCGACGCATGGGGCTTTGGGCGCGAGGAGAAGCTGAACTCCGACGACCTGATCCACGAGCGCTACCGTGGCATTCGCCCCGCCCCGGGCTATCCCGCGCAGCCCGACCATACGGAAAAGCGCACTCTATTCGACCTGCTTCACGCCGAGCAGAACACCGGCGTCCGCTTGACCGAAAATTTCGCCATGTATCCCGCCGCCTCCGTGAGCGGCCTCTATTTCTCTCACCCCGACTCCCGGTATTTCGCCGTGGGCAAGATCGATCGCGATCAGGCGCTCGACTACCACCGGCGCAAGGGAATGGATCTGGCCACCGTTGAGCGCTGGCTGGGGCCCTACCTCAATTACGACCCAGGGAAATGAATGACACGTTCGGTGCGAGCCTGAAGTAACCGCACAGGCAAAGCTGCTGAGTTGCCGGTCGAGTGTGAGCGAAAGCTGACTGCCCCGGCGCGTTGCTCTAGACCTTTTCTGTCTTGCCGGCCTCGATGACTCTCCGCGCCAGGCCTCCCGGCCTGACCAGAACGGAAAAGTCACCCTTCGCCAGGGCCGCCGCCACCATCCAGATGGACCAGTTGAACCAGTAATCCCAGCCGTAACTGATTTCCCCGTTGTCGCCGTAACCGCTGCAGCAATTCACGCCGTCCCACAGATATCCCCAATGGCAGCAGTAGAGGTGGAGTTGCTTGCGCAGGAGGTCGAGCCCAAAGTCCTTGTGTCCCTCGTAAATCGACAGGATGGAGAGCCAGAAAACCTGGTGGTTGGTGTAAACATATTTCCCGCCCAAGTACGGATCGCTCTCGCCCGTCCACGCCGTGCCGTCGGGATTGGAGTAGTTCGGCGGCATGCCCAGTCTGCTGATCTTGCAAACCTTTTCCCGCAGCACGGTCATGATCTTCTGAACGTGGTCCTCGGGAAGAACTCCCGGTACTCCGCTGATATGTGCGTAATACTGGCCGTCGAGCTGCGGCGTGTAAAAAGCGTCGAGGGTCTTGCCGGTTTTTGTGTCGTTATAAACCAGGTAGTGGTCGCCCCTCCAAAGATATTTCTCCAGCGCTTCCCGCCCCGCCTCGAGCATGGTGTCCATCTTCCGGGCGTATTCGAGGTCGCCCACCCTCCCGGCCCACTCCCGCATGATCTCCGCGCCCATCATGCGGTAGGTTCCTGCAAAAACCTCATATCCGTACATGCTGCGGTCCTCGAACCACTCGACCCCGCCTTCCGCGGGCATGGCGAGGATTTGAGAAGGCCCCAAGTCCGGGCGCATGTTGAAGGAGTGTTCGAGTTGCCGCTTGGCCGAGGGGTAGAAGTCCTTCAGAAACTCATCGTCGCCGGTGGTCTTCCATTGCCAGTGCAGCAGCCCCATATAGTCGCCGGGATGCATCACTTCTTGGTAGTTGTACCCGAGCGGCTTCGCGACGTCCATCCACATGCCAATCACGGTTGGGATGTTGCCGTCTTTACCTTGCGCCGCCCGCAGGGCCTTCAGTCCGGAGAGCGCCAGGTCCGGAAAGAACATCGACAAGAAAGGGCC
>JBJKQF010000272.1:0-9328 GCA_046705545.1 Terriglobia bacterium | reverse complement strand
GCGACTGTAGCGAATTCAACTTGATGTTGGCACGGCTAATCTGCTCCTCCAGGCTCTGGTACTGCTTCTTTAGGGTCTCGCGCTCGCTTCGGACCGTGTTGTAATTCGAAACTTTCACGAGCATCCGAGCGTAGCTGGTCGCCAGACCTGCTACCAAGAGCACGCCCATCACGGCAAAGCCGAGGACTAACGGAACAATATAAAAAGGGACTTGGATCTTGTGGATCTTGCCGTGGGCTCCAGGCGCAATTAGAAGGGCGTAGAAGTTCTTGTTCATCTACCCACATTCTCCGCTTTTCTTTGCCTGCTAGCGCGCCCTGCTGGGTAGGGGTTCCCTGCCCAGTCCCCATGGCCTTCACCATATGGTTATCGATGACCTTCCGCAATGAACGCAGGGTCTAGGACTTTAGTATGTCCAATCCCGGGTTCCTGAAGGCTATGATTCTAAATGGAATAAACGGGACGGGAAACCAGTTGAGGAGGCTGGGTCTTGGAGATTCTTAACTCTAAGCAATTAAGTTACTTATTGGCCTAGTATCTCCCCTTGTCCGTCAAGGGGTATTCCTGCTACGTTATTCATAATGATTGGGCTATTTGCCAATATAGTCATTCACTAGCGACTAAACTCGCGAAAAGTTTTGCGCGCCATGCAAACGGCTTGCCGCTAGTTTCTGATCGCAATGGGACTACACGCCATATTACATTGCGCAAGCTTACGTGCCGCACCAATATTTTACGCCTGGAGTTTCTTGCTCGTCTTTCGCGCATTGGAGCCAGCACGTACAGTCAATGGGTAGGGTTCAAGCCTGGGGAAAGCGAATTGTCGAAGCATGCGCTGGCATTGACGCACTCCTAAGCGGACTCCGTAGCGTCGCGCGAGCCAAGCCTTGAGAGCCTTTCCATCCCACGTTGCTTGGCCCAGGTCACCATCGGGTGGCGCCTGCCGCAGCAGAGCCTCCACATCCCGGAGTTGCATGTCGCTCAGTCTCGCGGGCCGCCCGCGTCGTCTTTCCTCCGCCAGGCCATCCAATCCACGCTCTTCAAAACGTCGAACCCAGTATTCCACTGTGCGCGGCGCAACCCCCAACAGGCGGCCAACCTCCGGGCAGGACATTGCCTGAGCAACTAGCAGCACTCCGTGCAAGCGCTGATCATACCGGGATTCCCGGGAGCGGCGAATCTCGGCTTGGAGAGCCATGACCACGGCGGGCGAGTCAACCAGAGTCAGTGGTTTCATGGCACCATCAAACCACAGTTCCACCGTATGCGCAATTATATATGACGGTATTTTTCCCACCGTTTGGAAGACATCGTGCATCAGCATTTTAGGCAAACCGTTCTTGACGGCAGTTAAGCCAGCCCGACTGTCGCCTTTTATCAACTGAAAGCGAGCGTGACGAGATAGCGTTATTCAACCGCGATTTTGCCAGAAGGTTTCAATATCTGGCGAAACGACTCATGGATGGAGGGACCATGAAAGCGTGCGCCCGCAAGACACACAATCCGAAGGGAATCCTCAAGCTCTTCAAGCGCCTCCGACTTCCCGCCTTTTCTTGGGTCAAGATCTTCACCGCGATAGCCGAATCCGATCGGGGCGCCGAACTGTTTGAATTTGCGCTCGTGGCTCCTCTCCTATTGGCGCTTCTCTTGGGCATCGTATGGATGGGACGGGCCTACAATGTCTACGCAACCATAACTCGGGCGGCCCGGGAGGGCGTCCGCTACGCTGTGCTGCCAAATTCCTATGCCGCGGGGAACACTTACGCTGACACGCCGACCACTTCATGCTCCTCGAATACCAACGCTTTCAACAATTATGTCGTGCCGGTGTTAAAGGCCGACAGCCTGGACCCGAGTAAGGTCCTGAATTACTGCCAGCAGGCAGTCTATCTGGAAAACACCTACCCGCAACAGTGCGGGGTCGTTATCAAGTTCAGCTACCCCCTGCAATTGGAAATCCCGTTCACAACCCTGCGAGCCACAACTATCGATATTCCAGTCCAGGCTCAGATGCGCCTTGAAAACCAGCCGTCGGGAGGTTGTCCATGATGAGATTACGGTCTCGAACGCGAAAAGGTTTTCACATGGCATCGCAGCAGGAGTCCGGCTTGCAGGTGCACAAGAAAATGTGTCTTTTCCACGCAGCCTCTGGAACTGAGGGAGCGCAACTTCTGGAGTTTGCTCTGTCCCTGCCTTTCCTGCTGGTCTTTGTGGTGGGAATCATCGAATTTGGCGGCGCTTTTAATCTGAAGCAAAAGGAAGCGAATGCCGCGCGTGAAGGTGCGCGGATCGCGGTCTCCACCAATATAAGCGACATCACCTGCACCAGCTTAATCCCCTGCTCGATCCAGGCGGCCGCCAAAGCCGTGGCAAATTACATGACGAACGCGGGCGTAGACTCTTCCTGCGTTGATCCGACTTCACTCACCTACACCGGCTACATGACATGGAGCTACACCTGCGCAAACGGTATCAACGTGACGATCGATCGCGAGTATGGCTATACCTATACGCCTTCTGGCGGGTCACCCGTCGCCATTTTCGGCACCAAAGTGACCGTGACCTATCCCTATAGCTGGTCTTTTAATAGGTTCATCAAGATGCTCGTGCCGGGCTCAAACATTGGCCTCCCCACAAAACTATCCGAGAGCGCCGTCATGAAGAACCTGCTTACCGGCTAAGGAGGAGCTGCTATGCGGAGAAGGATGAAAGTAAATGGCCTCTTCAGGAAGGAGACAGGTTCGGTCCTGTTGATGGTAGCGTTTGCAATGGTGCTGATGCTCGCCATTTCAGCCTTTGCCATCGACATGGCCAATTTCTATCTGGCGCGTAATCAGTCCCAGCGGGCGGCAGACTCTGCGGCTTTAGCTGGCGCCTATGCTTTTCTCCAGTCGGGATGTATGACGGGCGGATGCACCGCGGGAGGGTCGCAGGAGACCCTGGGCCGGCAGTATGCCGAGGCCTCGGGAGATCAGAACTACGTTGCTGGGCAGCCCGCCAGCATTCAAGACAGTGACATAACCTTCACCTATCCCACCCCTCAGGAACCGCAGATCACTGTCGTCGTCCAACGCACCGTGCCCACATTCTTTGCAAAGATCTTTGGTATCCGGACCGAGCACGTAAATGCCATCTCAACCGCAGAGGCGTACACGCCATCCGGCTCGGGAGGCGGTAGCGGACAGGGTTTTTTCGCAGCTTGCGTTAAGCCCTTCCTGGTACCCGACTGTGACCCTACCCATGACGATTTGGACAATTCGAACTGCTCCGGCATGGGCTATTTTTTTGATCCCACCGACGGCCACGTCCTACACCCTGGACTCTACGACGGAACGCAGAGTGGTGGAATCCAGGGCATGCCATGGCAACTTCATACCCAAGCTGGGCCCAGCCAATGGTACCTGGTAGGTTTTGGCGACGCTCCGCCGTCGAGCGGTTCCGCGCTGAGGGACCATATTATGGAATGCACGCCTGGGTATTATTCCTGTGATACCACGCTGGTCACCGCCAATGGCAAAAACGTAGGACCGATCGACCAGGGAGTCGACGGCCTGATCAACGCGCTGGGTGACGGGATGAACCAGGGCCAGGACACGATTGACACCACTCAACGTATCAACGACGTATTCCCCATCACGGGAGGTAGCAACAACCCGAACCCACTCCTCCCCGGAGCGACAATTCTGGATTACACGGGGAGTCCTTCAGTTGTCACAGTTCCTGTCTTTTCGGGAGTGCCGCTGCCTCCCGGAGGAACTACGACCGGCATTGACGGATATCTGCAGGTATTTATCCAGGATGCCAACCACTCAGGAACCGAAGACATCGTTGACATGGTTATTTTGAACGCCTTTACGTGCGGCGGAGCTACAGGCACTGGCAGTGGCTCATCCGGCACGGGATCTGGAAGCGGGTCAGCGGGGGCGCCGATACCCATCCGGCTCATCCGGACGGATTGAGAGTATAAGATTGGGATAGTCGAGGAGTATTTGGAAGATTCGCCGCATAATTGCTAGTAACCGTGACCGTGATTTGAGAAATGCCGACAACGAAGCAACGGGAACGAGCGTGGCGGCGACGGTCAGGGGACTCCTGACAGTCAGGCTTTGTTTCTGACGAATCAAAACTCAATTCTGCCACGCCTGCCGACGGCGCTTGATTAGCCTGGGCACTGGTGACAAATCGGAGTTCGCCAATTTGCTTACCTTGCGTGCGACAATAGCTCGCCTCTCCGGGCGAGAATTCCTTAAAACTCCGGGGCCCCTTTTCTCAGCATTTTAATAATGACAGTGATAAATTTTACTTTAGCTCCTACAGGGGAATTGGTTGATATAGTACTGCTATGTCGTCGATGGCCGCAGGTGTAGGTGAGCGTGGGCTCTTCGTCAATTACGATTGCGGAGAGTTCTACGATGAGATGTTTTCAGCATCTGGCATACCCCGGCTGCACTACGCGAAGCTTTTCCAGAAGCTTGCAGCCACCGCAGCTGCACAGTTTGAGGAGCGGCGGCGACTCTCCGACCTTTCTTTTCTGCTCCAGGGCATTACTTTCACGGTCTACAGCGACGGCCGAGGCACGGAACGCCTCTTCCCATTCGATCTGATACCGCGCATTATCCCCCACTCTGAGTGGGACCGCATCGAGCGCGGACTAGCCCAGCGGGTCGTGGCGCTCAATCTGTTTTTGAAGGATGTTTACGGCCAGCAACTCATTCTCAAGGACCGCAAGATTCCGCGGGAGCTGGTCTATTCCTGCAAGCACTTCCGGCGCGAGATGATTGGAGTCGAGGTCCCGCGTGGAATCTACACCCACATCGCGGGCATCGACCTGGTGCGAGACTCAAAGACCGGCGAGCTGCTGGTTCTTGAGGATAACGTTCGCACCCCCAGCGGCATTTCTTACGTCCTTGAGAACCGCCTGGTGATGACACGCACTTTCCCGGACGCCTTTCAGGCCTATCGAGTGCTTCCCGTCAATCATTATCCAGCCGAACTCGTGGAAATCCTGCGCAGCCTTTCGCCGCACAATGAGCGCGACCCTCAAATTGTGCTTCTCACCCCGGGCATCTACAACAGCGCCTATTTTGAACACTCATTCCTGGCCCAACAAATGGGCGTCGAACTTGTGGAGGGCCGCGACCTCATCGTGGATGGCGGTATCGTTTATACAAAGACCATTTACGGCCTGAAACGCGTGGATGTGATCTACCGGCGCGTGGACGATGAATTTCTCGACCCATTGGCCTTTGAGCCCGATTCCCTGCTGGGAGTGCCCGGCTTGATGGGAGCGTACCGTGCGGGAAATGTGGCCCTCGCCAACGCCATCGGAAACGGGGTGGCCGACGACAAAGCGGTCTACGCCTACGTTCCAACGTTCATCCGCTACTACCTGGGCGAGGAGCCTATTCTCCAAAACGTCAGAACTTACCTCTGTTCGAATCCAAAGGACCTTACCGAGGTAATCGACCGCCTTCCTGAATTGGTGGTCAAGTGCGTCGGCGAGTCAGGCGGATACGGAATGCTGATTGGTCCCTCGGCCGAAAAAGCCAAGATTGCGGAGATGCGCCGCCGCATTCAGGCCGATCCGCGCAATTACATCGCCCAGCCGGTGATTGGACTCTCGCGCATTCCCTCTTATCACCATGCCGACGCCTGCATGGCCGGCCGCCACGTGGACCTGCGCCCCTATTGCCTTTATAACGGCGACAAAGTAATCATCGTCCCCGGCGGACTGACGCGCGTCGCGCTCCAGCCCGGATCTCTCGTGGTCAATTCCTCCCAGGGCGGCGGCAGCAAGGACACCTGGGTCCTGCGTGGGGAGGACTAAAATGCTTTCCCGAATTGCCGATTCCCTGTTTTGGCTGGCCCGCTACATCGAGCGCGCTGAGGAAACCGCCCGCATTCTGGACGTCAATTACCACATGATGCTTGAGCAATCCTATCATTCCGCCGAATTGCGATGGGATCCCTTGGTCTTGATGGCGGGGGAGGAGCAGCGATTCTGGCAGTTTTATAAGGAGGCGACTTCGCAAACCGTCGTTGATTTTCTGGCTTTTCGTCCAGACAACCCGAGTTCCGTGGTGCAGTGCATCACCAAGGCGCGCGAAAACGCCAGAACCATTCGCGACCGCATCTCGCGCGAAATGTGGGAAGACATTAATGGCCTTTACTACGCCGTAACACAGTTCGATCCGCAAGCTGAGATCGCGGCGGGCCCCCACCGATTCTGCGAGACTGTCAGGTTCGGCAGCCACCGGTTTCACGGCGTGGCGGAAGCGACGCTGCCGCATGACGAAGGGTGGCAATTCCTCAAAATCGGCTGGTTTCTGGAGCGCGCGGAGATGACGGCACGCCTGGTGGACGTGCAATACCAAAACCTTGTGGAGCCGAAACCGGCAACCGGCGAAGGTGACACCCACCTCTGGATGGCCGTGTTGAAATCCGTCGGCGCATATGAAACCTATCGCCGGCAATACCACTCGGCGATCGATCCGCAGAAGGTGGCCGAGATGCTGATTCTTCACCCCCAGCATCCACGCTCGATTCGATTCAGCATCACCGAGGTTCAAGCCGGCCTGCGCAAGATCAGCGGGACCGGCGCCGGGTCCTACGCCAACGAGGCTGAACGCCTGACCGGAAAGGTGCTGGAGAGCCTGCGCTACGACAAGATCGAAGACATCTTCCGTCGAGGCCTGCACTCTTACATGGGCGACATCTTGAAGGGCTGTCACGCCATTCACGAAGACATTGCGCGCACTTATCTCTATTACGCGGTGGTGGCATGAATCGTTATCACCTGACGCATATCACGGAATTCCATTACGACGGGCCGGTCTCTGAAAGCTACAATGAGGTCCGAATGAGGCCCCTGCACGACGAGCGGCAGAGCTGCCTCTCATTCCGCCTGGTCTCTTCGCCCGCGTCGCGCAGCACTACCTATCGTGACGCATTTGGAAACTGGGTGCACCAGTTCAATATTCTTCCCGAACACCGCCACTTGACCGTCGAAGCCGAATCCGTAGTGCTGGCTCACGATTCTCCCTTTCCACCGGACACCTCCATCAGTCTTACAGACTTGAATGCTCAGAGGGAAGAATTGCGGGAACGGTATTTCGATTTTGTCGCTCCCACAGACTACGTTCCGCACCAGCTTCCTGAAGTCGGGGAGCTGATGAAACTGGCCGAAGAATCTTCCAAAAGCAGCGCCATGACTTTTGCCCAAGGGGCATCAGACCTGATTCATCACCGTTTTAACTACGTGAAAGGCGCCACTCACGTGCGCTCCTCCATCAAGGACGTGCTCCAAACCGGAGCCGGCGTCTGCCAGGATTTCGCTCACCTCCTGCTGGGCGTGCTGCGACGGCGAGGTCTGCCCGCCCGTTATGTCTCGGGGTACATCGTTCCGAAGAGCAGTGCGGAAGGGGGCTCCAGCCAGGAGGAAGTCATCGGCGGCCAGGCTTCGCACGCGTGGGTTGAGGCGTGGTTGCCTGGAAACGGCTGGTTTGGCCTCGACCCCACGCTAGGCGCGCCCGTCGGCTTACGGCACGTTCGCATCGCCTATGGGAGGGATTATGGTGACGTTCCCCCCGTTCGCGGGGTGTACAAAGGCCAGGCAGGACAGCGCCTTTCCGTGGACGTGCGCGTGCGGCCCGCCCTCGACGACGACGGGCGTGAGCAGTTGCAGGAAACCGCATCCAGGCCCTGCGAGTCGTCGCCCTCAGAACTCTCTCAGCAGCCATGTCTGCAGCTACAGCAAGAATAGTAACCAGCGCCATCCCACCGCCACGAGTCTTGCGCAGACGCCTCTGCGAAATCACACTTGGAACGCAGTTGTAATCGTTGGATTAGAACCCAGAAAGAGGATGGTACGCCCGGGGTGATTCGAACACCCGACCCCTTGCTTCGTAGGCAAGTGCTCTATCCGGCTGAGCTACGGGCGCATAAGTCCTTGCGATGAGAAGAAGCATTCCTCTCACCGGACAATTCTTTATTGTGCACTGAGGCTTAAAGTATGTCAATGAGGCCATAGAGACGTTCTCGGGAGAATGCCCTTCCCAACCACCTGGCTCTGTGCTGGGAGCCCATTAAACGGAACAAACCTTGACGGCGTTCGTTTGACGCGCCATCATGTCTGACACCTCTATGGGATACTTGCTCGGCATCGACGGAGGCGGAACCCGCACGACGGCATGGCTCGCAGATGTGCATAAGGGCGTACTGGCGGGTGCCGAGGCAGGCCCCTCGAACCCGCTCAAAGTCGGCCTTACCTCCGCGCAGCGAGAGATCCTGAGGGCCTATCAAATGACGCTCCGCAGGGCGCACCGCCGGCCGCAAAAGCTTGACGCGCTCTCTGCAGGAATCGCAGGCTGCGAATCTCCCGACGTCCGCAAGCCAATGCTTCGCTGGCTGCGCGAGGCAATTCCAGCGGAGGCGTGCCTGCTAACTACGGACGCTGAGGTCGCGCTTTTCGCCGCCTTACGCGACGGTCCTGGCATCATTGTCATCGCCGGCACCGGCTCGATCGCCCTTGGCCGCGACAAGCGCGGGCGCAGGTTGCGCTGTGGAGGTTGGGGAAACCTCCTCGACGATGCGGGCTCAGGTTATGACCTGGGCCGTAGAGCCTTGAATTCCGCGTTACGGGCGTACGACGGGCGCTCCAGGGCTACGAGCCTGACCGCCTCCCTTTGTCGCAAGCTTGGCCTCCGCAAAGTGACGGAAGCTGCCGGCCGCGACTTTACTCCCCAGGATATGGCCGCGTTATTCCCCATCGTCCTGCAAGCGGCAAGCAAACGCGACCGCGTGGCGCGAGATTTGTGCAATCAGGCAGCCGCCGATCTCGCAGATCTGGCCTTCACGCTAATCAGGCGGTACAGATGGAAACGCCGCACCGCTCGGGTCATCTTGGCTGGAGGAGTTTTCAAATCAAGCCCTATAATTCGCAGCAGATTTGCTCGCGAGCTTCATGCCCACGCGCCGATGGCGCAAGTTTCTCTTTTACAGCGCGAGCCTGTCGACGGCGCTCTTTACCTTGCGCGCCAACTCGTCCATTCAAAGGAAACAAACAAGCGCAAACTATGAGGGAGGTTCTATCAGCCTCCGCGCGGCATTTTGCCCCGAGAGGTCTGGATAACTGGCCGTTGCAGGCCAATTTGAAATATAATGGAGGACAAGGCAGGGTTTGCCACTTTGTCTTCAAGCCAGGAACCATCAGGTGTTCAAGAATTATTTTAGGTTATATTGACGAATAGCGAGGCAGGGAGCGATGAGTGTGCTTAATTTATTCCGAAGGGTCAACCGAAGATTCTGGTTTATTTGCCACAACTGTCTG
>JBJKQF010000271.1:0-5912 GCA_046705545.1 Terriglobia bacterium | reverse complement strand
GTCTTATCCACGTCCCGCCGCCGATGGCAGAGGTTCTCAATGTGGTCACAAGCGCCGTTGACACGCTGCACGACACAGAATTTGTGATTCGTGAAAGTCTAGAGCGACCCGTCGAGAGTGTCATTGTCCCGTCCGACGTTGCCACCTGCGACGATTGCCAGCGGGATTTCACCAATCCGTCAGACCGGCGCTTCGGCTATCCCTTTACCAATTGCACGAACTGTGGCCCGCGCTACAGCTTGATCGAAGACGTTCCGTACGACCGTGCAAGGACAACGATGCGCGAATTCCGGATGTGCGCGGACTGCCAGGCGGAATACGACGATCCGGGTAACCGGCGCTTCCACGCACAACCGAACGCCTGCCCGGTCTGCGGCCCCAGCGTTTCCTTGGTTGATGCCGCTGGCTTGAACCTCCCTGCTGCGACGCTCCAGGAAGGCGCAACGAATCACAATCTTGAGGTAATCCGCGAGATCCGCCACCAGCTCCTCCAAGGAAGAGTTGCCGCCATCAAAGGTCTGGGTGGGTTTCACCTTGCGTGCGACGCCGAAAACGATGAAGCCGTCGCACGGTTGCGGGAACTCAAGCGGCGCAGCGATAAGCCTTTTGCCTTGATGGCTGCGGACGTTTCTTCTGTGTCCCGATTCTGTGTTGTTTCAGATGCTGACCGGAAATCTTTGTTGAGTCCCCGGCATCCCATTGTGATCCTTCCCCGGGGGCCGGCCTCCCGCATTTCCGCGCATGTGGCGCCCGGGAACAACACGCTGGGCGTGATGCTGGCTTATACGCCCTTGCACTCGCTGCTGTTCAGAGAGAATGCGCACAGTCCTCCTGTTTTCACAGCCTTGGTAATGACCAGCGGCAACCTGAGCGAGGAGCCAATTGTCACCTCGAACGAAGAGGCGCTACAGCGGCTGGGCTCTGTTGCCGAGGTCTTCCTCCTGCACAACCGCCGCATCCACATGCGAGTGGACGATTCGGTCGTGCGCGTGTTTCAGGGCAAAGAGCGCGTTTTGCGACGGTCGCGCGGCTATGTGCCGTCTGTGATCGATCTGGGAGCGCCGGTCGCTGAGATTCTTGCCTGTGGTCCGGAACTCAAGAATACGTTTTGCCTCACTCGCGGTCGTCACGCCGTCGTAAGCCAGCACATCGGCGACCTGGAGAACTACGAAACGCTGGAGTTTTTTGAAGAGACCCTGGCCAATCTCAAAAGGCTATTCCGGGTTGAGCCGCAAGTGGTCGCCCATGACCTGCACCCACTCTACCTAAGCACCCAATACGCCCTCGAACAGCCGGAACTTCCTAAAGTAGGCGTGCAGCACCACCACGCACACATTGCCAGTTGCATGGCAGAAAACGGTTTGGCCGAGAAAATCCTCGGCGTGGCTTTTGATGGAACGGGCTACGGGACGGACGGCCAGATATGGGGTGGTGAATTTCTGGTTGCCGATTTCAACCATTTTGAGCGGCGTGCGCACCTGCGTTATTTTTCCCTGGCGGGCGGTGACGCTGCCGTCCGGCAGCCGTGGCGTTCGGCGCTAGGCTGCCTCCGAGAAGTGTTCGGGCACAACTTGCCGGACGGACTGCCCCTGTGGGACTCAGTTTCAACACGGGAAAGGGCCTTAGTCCTGCAGATGCTAGAAAAAGGTATTCAGAGCGTCGCGACGTCATCCTGCGGGCGCCTCTTTGACGCGGTGGCGGCCATTCTCGGATTGCGCCACGAGATCAACTATGAAGGACAGGCCGCCATCGAGCTGGAAATGGCTGCGGTTGCGGGAACCCAAGGAGTATTTCCATTCCAGATGGAATTCACCGAGCCGTGGCAGGTTGATGTGCGCCCGATGATAGAATCGATTGTTAGGGAAGTGCAGGAGGGAGCGGTGGTGGGAGCCATCGCTGCCCGGTTCCACAATACCCTGGCGGTAATCATCGCGGAGGTCTGCCGGGAATTGCGCCGCCGGGAAAGGCTGAATAAGGTCTGCCTGAGCGGCGGCACCTTTCAGAACATGCTCTTGCTGGAGCGCACGCTTACGGCGCTTGCCGACTCCGGCTTTGAAGTCTATCTTCACGAGAAGGTGTCTCCCAACGACGGGGGCATTTCACTGGGCCAGGCGGTGGTTGCCAACGCGAGGCTTAAGAAAGGAGTCTGACCGTGTGCTTGGGCATTCCGGGACAGGTTGTTTCACAAGAGGACGCGGGTGGACTACGGATGGGCAGAATCCGGTTTGGGGGGATTGTACGCGAGGCTTGCCTGGAGTATGTGCCGGAAGTTGCGCCCGGCGACTATGTGATCGTGCATGCGGGATTCGCGATCAGCCGTGTGGATGAAGAAGAAGCCGCGCGCACCTACCAACTTCTTGAAGAGATGGGACAGCTGGCGGAGCTTGACCCATCGGATGCGGAATCGGATTCCGGGCAGCCGGATCGGCCGGACGACGAACCGCATTGATGTAGCGAAATCGGGAATCAGGGTTCACCGATGAAATATCTGGATGAGTACCGTGATGCGGAGATTGCGCAGGGACTGATGGAGCAGATCCGCCGTGTGCAAAAGAAGCCTTGGGTGCTAATGGAAGTCTGCGGCGGACAGACTCACTCCATCGTCAAGTTCGGAATTGACGATCTGCTTCCCAAGGGCATCGAGCTGGTGCATGGCCCGGGCTGTCCGGTTTGCGTCACTCCGCTGGAACTCATCGATAAGGCGCATGCCATCGCTTCGCGGCCGGAAGTGATCTTCTGCTCCTTCGGTGACATGCTGCGCGTTCCGGGCTCCGAGTGCAACCTGTTGACGGTGAAATCGCGTGGGGCGGACGTCCGCGTGGTCTACTCGCCGCTCGAGTGCCTGAAGATCGCCCGCAGGCACCCGGACAAACAGGTGGTCTTTTTCGCCATCGGTTTTGAGACCACCGCTCCTGCCAACGCCATGTTGGTGTGGCGCGCCAAGCAGGAGGGATTGAACAATGTCTCCATCCTGGTGTCTCACGTCCTGGTGCCGCCTGCGCTCGAGGCCATCCTCGACTCGCCCCGGAACCGCGTCCAGGGATTTCTTGGGCCGGGACACGTGTGCGCCATCGTGGGTTACAGGGAATACGAGGAGATCTGCGCGCGATACCACGTACCGATTGTGATTTCCGGCTTTGAGCCCGTGGATCTGCTGGAAGGCGTGTTGATGGCCGTGAGGCAGCTGGAATAAGGAAGAGCCGAAGTTGAATACCTATATGCCCGGGCAGTGACCCGGGAGGGCAACGCGGCAGCCCAAAAGGTTGTCTCCAATGTGTTTGAAGTGTGCGCACGAAAGTGGCGCGGCGTGGGCCCAATTCCTCAGAGCGGTTACCGGCTGCGGAAGGAGTTCGAGGCTTTCGACGCCGAGCGCCGCTTTGACGTGGGCGCAATCGACACGCAGGAACCGCCCATCTGCATCAGCGGCGAAGTCCTGCGGGGTATTAAGAAGCCGCACGATTGCCCTGCGTTTTCAAAAGAGTGCACGCCCGAGCATCCGCTGGGGGCAACGATGGTTTCTTCGGAAGGCGCCTGCGCCGCGTATTATCTCTACGGGCGCCACCAGAAGACTCTGTAGGAGGATGGCGATTGTCAGGCGATAAGGAGCAACGAGGGGTCCCCGGTGAATCGTGTCCTGCGCCGACCCTCGACCACAAGCAGATTGTCCTCGGCCATGGCAGCGGCGGGAAATTGACGCAGGATCTGATTGAGAAGATTTTTCTTCCCAACTTCCGGAACGATTACCTGTCCCAATTGAACGACCAGGCCGTTTTGGAAGTGAATGGCTCGCGCCTTGCCTTTACCACCGACTCTTTTGTGATCACCCCGATCTTTTTTCCCGGGGGAGACATTGGGCGTTTGGCGATCAACGGAACGGTCAACGATCTTGCCATGTGCGGCGCGCCGCCGCGCTTCATCGCGGCAGCTTTTATTCTTGAAGAGGGCCTGGCGTCCGACGACCTGGCGCGTGTTGTGCAATCAATGCGGCAGGCGGCTGCCGAAGCCGGAGTTCTGCTTGTCACGGGGGACACGAAGGTAGTCAATCGGGGCAAGGGCGATCAGATTTTCATCACCACGACTGGTTTGGGGGTTCTGGAACGCCCCATCAACATTTCCGCGGACAAGGCCCGTCCGGGCGACCAAATTCTGCTGAGCGGAACCCTCGGCGACCACGGAATGGCCATCATGTCCTGCCGCGAAGGTCTGGAGTTCGAAGGGCCGATGGAAAGCGATACGGCCGCGCTGCACTCATTGGTGGAGGCCATGCTGGAGGCAAGCGAGCAGATCCATTGCCTGCGCGACCCGACTCGTGGCGGCGTGGCGACGGTGCTGAATGAGCTTGCCGCCCGCTCGCAGATGGGCATGGAGCTCGACGGCCAGAGCATTCCGGTGCGCGAAAGCGTGAAAGGCGCCTGCGAAATACTGGGACTTGACCCGCTCTACGTGGCGAACGAGGGCAAGCTGGTGGCGGTGGTGGCGCCGGAGGCCGCCGATGCCGTGCTCGCGCGCATGCGAGCGCACCCGCTGGGCCGCGACGCTTGCTGCATTGGCAAGGTGGTTGCCGCGCACCCTCGCCGGGTGCTGGTAAAGACTGAAATCGGCGGTTCGCGCGTGTTGGGTGTGATGCTGGGTGAGCCGCTACCCCGTATTTGCTGAAGAAGCTTTACTCCGCTACTTCCACGCTTTCAAGCAGGATCTGCTGAGCCATCGGATCGTGGGCGTCCGATAGCTCTTCAATGCTGAGCTTCGCGCCCTCCGCGGCCGTTCCCCGCGCCGCCAGGGCGAAGTGCTCGCGAAAATGGCTGGCCGACATGTGTGAGAGCGCGCCCAGCTTGACGCTGATGCCGACCACCTGGGCGCCCTTTTGTTCGCGGGAGACCTCCAGAATCTTTTGCATCAGGTCCTTCATCAGGGAAGCTTCATGCATTGAATTCATCTCCATTCCGGGGATCGTGTTTCAGCTTTTCGACCTCGTCAAAAACCTCCCGCACAAGCCGCGGCACTGCCGCACTGACTTCGGGTGAAAGCTCGGCTCCCGCCTGGAAGTTACGACCCTCAATTCCAAAGATCAGCACACGTTCGGGAAGCTCGTCCAGAGCGCGCGCCATCTCAACCGCCTGTGGCAGGCTGAAGGCGTGGGTGGAACTTTGAAAGCACTGCGCCGGAAGAGGTCCCGTGGCTGGCTGGAACCGGTGGATCGTACCGGGCGCGCTTCCGGAGCTCACCGCATCAATCAGAATAACGGTCCCCGAGCCTTTCCAGGTTTCCATCAGGGACGCGCCTTCACCGGAGTGCTCCAGCAAGCTGGACGCATCGACCCCCATATCCCGCAGCAGGCGGACAGCCTGTAGCCCGGCGGCGTCGTCGCCTCGATGGGGATTGCCCACACCGATAATCAGCACTCTTGGAATCTCTTGCGCCATGGGAAGACGGTCCCGCTACGCGCGATCAAGATCGAGCTTGAGGAAATGGGTTGCACAGGAGATGCAGGGATCGTAATTGCGGATGGCCTGCTCGCAGCGCCAGCGGAGTTCATTCTGGCTGTCCTGGAAGTGCTTGGGTATAAACTGCCAGAGGTCCTGCTCGATGGTTTTCTGGTTTTGTGAAGTCGGCGGGACAATCTTCGCGTCGCGAATTGTGCCAGTCTCGTCCACGCGATAGCGATGGTAAAGGGTGCCGCGCGGCGCTTCCGTGCACGCGTAGCCGCGCGAGGCGCGGGGATGAACCTCAACGCTTGGCGCGTCGGGAGGCTCGTAGCGCTCGATCAGCTGGACCGCCTCTTCGCAGGCCTGAAGGATCTCCACGCTGCGAACGATGATGCTCTGGAAAGGATTCCGGCAAATAGGGCCTAGACCGGCGGAGCGTGCGGCTTCCTGCGCGACGGGCAATAGGCGGTCAAAATTGAGGCTGTA
>JBJKQF010000270.1:0-3906 GCA_046705545.1 Terriglobia bacterium | reverse complement strand
GAAGCAAGGCGCTGGCAACAAAGGTCATCAAAAGGAACATCGCTGCCGGGTGAATGGCAGGCACGTGCCCGGTGAAAAGCCAGTCTTTGAAATTCATCATGCCCGCGATCGGCAGCCACCCCTCTACGCCCGCCGGCCGCACCCTGGACAGTGTCGAGGGACGCGTCAGCCTGTAGTTCTGACTCGGCGAGCCGCGCAAGTGGTACACTGCCAAGCATGAGCACTGCGCGCACATGCATTGGTACCTCAAGCTGGACCGCCGACGGCTGGGTCGGGAGCTTCTACACTCCCGGCACAGAGCAAGCGGCCCCCCCACGACGCGAGGTATTTCAACACGGTCGAAATCGACAGCTCTTTCTATCGCATCCTCTCAACCAGGACGGTGAAGGAGTGGAGGAACCTGACAGCGGCGAAACAGGTTGGTAAGACAACTCAGAGTGGGCCGGCAGCAGCGGGCGCAAATCATTTGGCCCAACAGGTTCTGAAATTCCCGAAGCGTGGCAATAACGGAGACAGCATGAAGTGAGCTTCCAATTGCCGAAGGCCCATCAGTATGCGAAGCCTCCTCAAATCTTTAATTGACTTGACGTTGGACTCCATGCCGCTTGCCAAATCACTCACGAAGCGGAACTTGCGACGCCTCGTCGGCGGACGGTTTCCGGACCACGACGACGGAGATTCCTACCGGATCGGGCTGGTCATTCCGGAATGATTATGATAATCATTTCGAGGTTGGGAATGGGTGAATACTCAGCTAAACTCAAATTGCCAGTCGTGCCGCAAAGAATCTTCATTTTGAATAGGAGGATTTCATGCAGGCACGTTATCAGTACGGAGATTTAGTGGAGCGAAAAAGAAAGAAGGGAGCCGATGTTTGGCAGTTTCGGTATTTCGAAAACGGTTGGCGAAGATCAGTGTTGATTGGAACGGTTGAAAGACCCCGAACAAAAGCGGACGCAGAAAGGGCGGTTGAACATCTGCGGATGAAGATCAAAAGCGATAACGCTCAGCAGCGATTTCACTCTGTGACTGCGGGGGCGCTGATTGACAAATTCATGAAGGAGTATATGCCCATTCATTGGCGGAAACACACTGCGCAGGGCTATGGCAGTCTGTTCAAGAACCACGTGCGACCCCGATGGGGCTCGGAATTTGTACGGGATGTCAAACCAATGGCTGTAGAGGAATGGCTGGCATCCTATCCGCACTCCACGCAAGTTAAGGCTCACGTTAGGGGTTTGATGCACATCCTGTTCCAGGTGGCAATGCGGTGGGAAATGTTAGAACGTAATCCGATTGACTTGGTACGCCAGTCGTGCAAGCGATTAAAAAAACCGAGGCGACTGACACCAGGAGAAATTCAAGCCTTGGCTGGGCAATTGGCGGAGCCCCACAAAACGATGCTCATTACAGTGGCTTGCCTGGGCTTGAGGGCTTGCGAGTTGGCGGATTTGCAGTGGGGAGACCTGGATTTCGAAAACCTCACAGTTAAAATTCAGCGGAGCGCCATGCAAGGAAAGGTTTACCTGACCAAGACAGAAGCCTCAGAGAGCATTCTACCCCTTCATCCGATGTTGGCTGAATATCTTAAGGCCCATCGAGGACGGTCTGTTTACCTGCAACCATCAGACTTCGTTTTTGCAGGAGAGTCCGGCAGTCCCCGCTGGCTCGGCGAGATTGTGAAAACGCATATGAGGCAAGCAGCTATGCGGGCTGGAATTCAGGGGAACGTGGGGTGACACACGTTGCGGCACAGCTATTCTACGCTTCTCCGCGCTCTGGGAACTGACATGAAGATACAACAATCCCTTTTGCGGCACGCGAATATTGCAACCGCTATGAATGTTTACACAGAAGCTGTACCTGAACAAAAGAGAGAGGCAGCGAATAGAGTAGCAGAGCAATTATTAACTGTGGTACGAAGTGGTACTCAGTTGGTTCAGTGAAGACGTGTAAGCATATGCAAGGCTTTAGCTTACAGGATTTGATCACCGGTTACCTTTAGAAAATTTCAAAAAAAGGGGGCTAACCTGTCAATTTAGCCCGGATGCCACCGTATCCCCGCCATGCCCAGCACCCAAAAGCTGTTAGCTTCGGATCTTACGGGAGTAATGTTCGATGAACTATGAGACTCTACTTTACGACGTACGCTCAGAAATTGCCTGGGTCACGCTGCACCGACCCCAAAGACTGAACGCACTCAACCGCCAAACCGTTGAAGAGCTTTTCGCGTGTTTCCAGGCAATCGGTGAGGCCGACGGCATTCGTGCGGCTATCTTGACGGGCGAGGGAGACAAAGCCTTCGCCGCCGGTGCCGACATCAAGGAACTGGCTGCGCTCACCCCGGAAAACGCTCGCAAAACTTCCCAGCGCGGCCAGGAACTGATGAACTTGATTGAGAACCTGGGGAAGCCGGTGATTGCCGCGGTGAACGGAATCGCCTTAGGGGGCGGCTGCGAATTGGCGATGGCCTGCACATTGCGCATCGCTTCTGAGAATGCACGTTTCGGCCTGCCGGAGGTCAAGCTCGGCGTGATTCCCGGCTATGCGGGAACACAGCGTCTGCCCCGCCTGGTGGGCAAAGGGCGCGCTCTAGAGTTGATTCTTGGGGGGGAGCCCGTCAGCGCCCAGGAAGCCTGGCGAATGGGTTTGGTGAATCAAGTCGTGTCAGTTTCCGAATTGACGGCAGCCGCGGAAAACGCTGCCTGCAAAATAGCATCCCACTCTCCCCTGGCAATCAAGTATGCTTTAGAGGCACTGAATCGCGGAGCAGAGATGCCCAAGGAGCAGGGAGAAATGCTCGAAGCCCGCTTGTTCGGCATCTCATTCGCTACCGCGGACATGAAGGAAGGAACCAGGGCCTTTCTTGAAAAGCGCCCGCCAAAATTCACAGGCCATTGATTGAAAACCTCAACGGCCTACTTCTTAAACGCTAGAACCGCAATGGGCTCCCGAACCAAATCCCGTGAAATGGCTGTCCAGATGCTCTACCAGTGGGAAGTTGGAAAGCATCCGGCGGCGTACGTCCTCCAAACCTTTCTCGCCGGGCGGCGACTCGCCCCGGATGTCGCGGATTTCGCGCAGGCCCTATTCGAAGGGACTGTGGAAGACGTCTCCTCCCTCGACGCCATGCTCGCCGAACGGTCTGAGAATTGGCGTATGGAGAGAATGGCCGCCATCGACCGCAACATTCTTCGCATGGCGCTTTACGAAATGCTTCATTGTCCTGAAACTCCTCATGCCGTAGCAATCAATGAAGCCCTTGAACTCGCCCGGCGTTTCTCCGGAGAAGAGTCCGTCGAGTTCGTCAACGGCGTGCTGGACGCAGTCCGCAAAGCCCTACCACAAACCAATCCACGAAAAGTACGGAAAAGTAGCAGCGCTTAACCCCAAGGTCGCTGGCTAGTGGTGGCTCGACGCAGCTCAGCCGGCTCGCCGGGCAAAGGCGATTCGCTTTTCAATGGAAGGGTGGGAGTGGAAGATGAACTCGATCCAAGCGGGAGGATGGCGCTCGCTGAGATTGAGTTCGGCGAGTTTTTCCATGCTGGTGATGAATGATGAGCGATCCGGAATGGCCTTGAGCGCGTAAGTATCCGCCTGCCGCTCAAGCCACCTGGAGTGGCCGTTGACTCCCGGCAGGAGCGCCACGGAAAGCCCGGTGCCGACCAGAATTAATAAAGGCAAGTTCGCAAAGTCCGCCACGCCCCGGAACCCCCAATAAGGCCCCCAACCCACCAGGCAAGCATTGGCAAGGTAAAATCCCAGAAAAGTCGTCAGGGTCTGGACCACCATCCCGCGGAAAATGTGATGGTGAACGTGATGGCCCAGCTCGTGCGCCAAGACCGCTTCTACCTCGTCCGCGCCGAACTTTTCAAGCAGAGTGTCTGAAAGGATGATGCGCCGCGT
>JBJKQF010000269.1:0-3051 GCA_046705545.1 Terriglobia bacterium | reverse complement strand
GGCCTTCCAAGAGCAATTCTACGTGCGCGGCAACATCTGGCCGATGCTCAATTACTTGCTTTACGAAGGTGTCGAGCGGTACGGGTTTGACAAGGTGGCGTTGGAGTTTGCCCAAAAGAATTACAACCTGTTCATGGACGACTGGCGGACCCACCAGCACTGCGACGAGCAATACTACGCCTGGGGCGGTTTTGGCGGCGGCCATCCGCACTATACCTGGGGCGCCTTGCTGCCTGAGATCGCTCTTGAGCAATATATCGACATGAATCCCTGGGAAGGGCTGCGTTTTGGAGCTCTAGATCCTGCGGAAAAGGGCGAGTTCCGCGGCGCCCGCTTCGGCGGACACACCTACGATGTCACCATCGGCCCGGCGCAGACCGTGCTCGCCCGCGACGGCAAAGTGCGCTTTGAGGCTTCGGGCGGCGTGGTGGTTCGGGAGTATCGAGCGGAACCCACGCGGCTTCGTTTCCAGGTAAAGAGTGAGAAGTCCCTTCGCGTTGTGACCCACGAGTTTGCTTCCGGCGAGCTTAGCCTGCGCTTGGATGGGAAACCGGCGGGAAGCGTGAGCGTCCACGGCGGCGCGGGAGAATTTGACGTGCCGGCCGGAGAACACTCGGTGGAACTCACGCCTTGAGCGTGACTACGGTACTTCGGCGTCTGAGGAATCATCAGCGCCTTGATTAGGTCCAACCCGGCAGGCCACTCCATTGTGGAGGATCGGTGATGAATCGCAGGAATTTCCTGAAAAACACGGGATCGACGGCCCTTGCCTGGGCAACCACGCGGAGTTTATTGTCGCCGGGGTCAGGCACGCGCCTGTTGGCGGCGGAAGCGATGACTCAGCCCGCCAATCCAGCTTGGACTGATCAGGCTTTCCATCCCAAAGCCAAAGCCTCCTCTTTCTATCCCGACCCACCGGAAGGTTATATCCCTTCGAATGTTGTGGGCAAAGATATGCATCTTGGCTGGCAGACGAGCGACGAGATGGTAGGAGCATGGCTGGATATCCAATTTCCGCAAACACATCCCGTACAGGAAGTTTGGATTCTAGGACGACCTTTACCTCGCCACTTGGTGGGATCAGCCGCGTACAGTGACATTCATCCGCGTGGGCAGTTCTATGCGCCGCCACGGCAAGTACGCTGCACGCTTTCAGACGGATCGAGCGTTAGAGCTGACCTCCGTGATGCGGAGTTCTACCAAATCGTTAAATTTCCTGAGCCTCATCTCGTCACTTCGGTGCGCATTACCATTGAGGAAGTGTGGGCGCGCCCCGGCGTGAAGGAGACCGGAATCGGCAAGGTCAAGATCTTTCCGCGCGCCCACCCAGCGCATTTTGAAATCGACGTTCACACCATGTACGACGCTCGTGACGGAAGGCCTTTGCAGACGGCCACTCTTCACCTTGTCAATCCCAGCGGGGGAATTCCTGAGAGCCGGTTGCTTGTCTCGCAGAATAGTAACCGCCTGATGGAAATCCCGTTGGCCTCTATCCCCGGCCGGGCAGCATCTCTCCAATCGGTGTGGATTCCGGCGCCGTTCCAGGACGAGTTGATGGAGTTCGAGGTCGTGGAGCGCGGGAACGCGTTCGGGCCGGCGAAGTCTTTGCGGGTCCCTGCCTACCGGCGGGAACTCGAGGGCGGGACATATGCTTTCAATTGCATGGCGCACAACGACCTAGGCTGGCTGGACACTCAGGCAAAGACCGCCGATTATCGCTCCGCGAAAATTATCCTTCCTGCTGTGGAGTTGCTGGAGAAGTATCCGGAATTTCGCTTTTCGATGGAATCGACCGTTTACTTGATGGAATTTCTCGAACGCTACCCGGAGAAACGGGAAGCGCTTGCGGCGGTGATGAAGGACGGACGGTTCGCCTGGGGCGCCAGTTACGTGCAGTGCCAGGAAGAGCACGTGGGCCCGGAAAAATTGGCCAGACAGTTTTACCTGGGACGGCGTTGGCTGCGGAAGAATTTTTCGGGAACGGATACGAAGACCTATTTCAAGACGGACCCTCCCTCCCTCACGCTCCAGATGCCGCAGATTCTGGCCAAAGCGGGGATTAAATATTTGATTCAGGGCCGTATGCCCTTTGGGTATTACTGGTGGCAGGCTCCTGACGGATCGAGTGTTTTCACGTACGCCTTGGCATCGCCTCCGCTTCCTGACCCGCAAAGCAATAGGGGCTGGCTCTACTATGCGGCTGACCGGGAAGCTTACTATGCAGAGCATGATCTCCCTCCTGACCTGATGTTTGATTTTTGGACCGACTATCTGGCTCCGCAGCCCAGCATGCCTCCTTACGTTCGCGAGCAAAACGCTGGCATGGAGCGTTTTGCGGATGCCTGGAACCGCCACTATGCTTCGAGCCCAAAGCAGCAAGTTCATCCGCCGCACGTGACCTTTACGCATCCGGAAGAGTTTCTGGATAGCTTCACGAAGCCTTCGCTGGACATCCCCACGCTGCGCGGAGATTGGGCACTCAACTGGGCTTATTACGACGAGCCCGGCCACCGAAATGGACTGTTGGCGGGGAGGCTGGCGCACAATTGTCTCCTGATTGCCGAACGGATTTATGCCGGGCTCGGCCTGACCTTGGGCTTTCATGATTACCCTGAGGACGAGTTCGCCCAGGCATGGCGAGACTGTTTGTGGCCGGACCATGGCTGGGGCGGCAACCGCGGTCCCCTGACCGACAGCATCTACGTCGCTACTTACGAAAAATCCAAACAGCGCGCGGATGTGATCCTTGAAAAAGCTGGGGCGCAACTGGCCGGCTCCGTGCGGGTGTCCTCAGATGATCGTAGATCAATAGCCGTGTTCAACCCCTTGAATTGGGAACGGTCCGACTTGGCTCAGGTAACATTCGAGGTGCCCACCAAATGGAAGGGGTTTTCCTTGCGGGACGAATCAGGGGCCAGCGTGCCTTTTGAATTTCTGAATACAGGGAAAGGTGCGGCGGGTACAAACTTTGCCTTCATTGCTGAAAAAGTGCCGTCGCTCGGATACCGGCAGTACTATCTGGAACCTTCTTCGGCGACGCCCCGCTCCACC
>JBJKQF010000268.1:0-4779 GCA_046705545.1 Terriglobia bacterium | reverse complement strand
GAACACGAAACCCTTGCCGTCATTGATGCCGCGGGGAGCGCGCCCGATATTGTCCTGCAAGGGTTTCACGTTCTTTTCGATCGCCGGGACTCCCTCGCGCCTCCTCTCGGCACGTTTCTGGGCCAGGTAGCGACGGTAGTGCTGGGCCTCAGTCGTTTTGATGTCAAAGCGCACATCGTGGGAAATGGCTTCTAGTTTTTCAAAAACCGCTTCGAATTCCTCGGCGCTGATCAGGTCATCAGACTGAGCGCGGCCGGTAGGGACGAGGAAGAAAACACTCCACAAGACGATGTTGAGATTTTTGAGCAGTTTCACCATCGCTTCAAAATCTCTAAGGTTCCTGCGTGTTATGGTGGTATTGATTTGGACGGGAAGCCCCAGCTCGCCGGCCCAACGAACCGCTTGTATCGTTAGGGAGTGTCATCCTGGAACACCCCGGAAGGCATCATGGATCTCCGGCGTGGAACCATCCAAGCTGACGGCGAGCCTTGCCAAGCCGCAGTGCTGGAGCTTGGCGATGGTTTCCCGCGTCAGGAGTGGGGTGGCGCTGGGGGTCATCGAGGTGCGCACTCCTTTTTTCGTTGCGTACTCGACCAAATGATAGATGTCCGGCCGTTTGAGGGGATCCCCGCCCGTTAAGACAAAAACCGGGGCAGCCAGTTCCGCGACCTGATCAATGAGGCGCTCGCCTTCTTGCGTGGAGAGTTCGAAGGGCGAGCGGAAAGGCTGCGCGCAGGCCCGGCAGTGCAGGCAAACCAGATCACAAGCCTGAGTGGCTTCCCAGATCACAATAAATGGATTCCGATCGAAATTCATCTTTGCCCCCTTGGATGCCCCTTGCTTGCCGGTCTCTAAGGTGCCATTGGACCATTCAGGCGAACAATGCGCAGTGACCAAAGTCACGATTGATATGTGACCGAAATCACAGACTTGAGGGTGGGCTTCCGTTTATCCTGGCGTTGTTTAAATCGCTGTGACTCCGGCATGGACGTTGCGGCGGCCCGGCACCCCGCCGGGATTACCTAAGAAATTGGTCTGTGTTACCACAAGTGAACCCCAAAGCGTTCCGCCCCGAACGCTAAAAAGGTAGAGACGATCGCAACGGTCGTCTCTACCTCCTTCCTTCAACGCGTTATAATCCCTTTAGCTCCCTGTAAGCGCTCAATTTGGAGTTGGGGAAACCATTGATGAAAAGCCGAGATCTTGAAAAAGAAGTTGCAAAGCTTCGGGAAAAGATCCGTTACCACGAACACCGTTACTATGTTTTAGATGATCCGGAAATCTCCGACTCGGAATTTGACGAACTGATGAGGCGGCTTCAGGAGATTGAGCGCGGGCATCCGGAATGGATCACTCCCGATTCACCCACCCAGCGCGTAGGCGGGCGGCCCGCAGAAGAGTTCGCCAAAGTCCGCCACGCGGCGCCCATGATGAGCCTGGACAACACGTATTCGGAGGAGGATCTGGAGGACTTTGACCGGCGGGTGAGGGAGCTTTCAGGGCGGGAGCAGGTCCCTTACGTCGCGGAGTTAAAGCTCGACGGGCTTTCCATGGCGCTGACTTATGAAGACGGGATTCTCACCCGAGGACTTACCCGTGGTGACGGCGTTACTGGAGAAGACGTGACCCAGAACGTGAAAACTATCCGTTCTCTCCCTCTCAAGATCGATTCCAAGAAGCTGGACGCCATCGGCAACCCGAAGAAGTTTGAAGTGCGCGGCGAAGTCATCATGACCCGCAAGGCTTTTCAGGCGGCCAACGCTCAGCGCGAAGCCTCGGGAGAGTCGCCGTTTGCCAATCCCCGCAACGCCGCGGCCGGAACCATTCGCCAGCTCGATCCCAAGGTGGTGGCGGAACGCAAGCTCGACATCTTCCTTTACTACCTGCTGGTGGACGGGCGGCCGCCGCTCCAGGAGCATTGGAGAGTCCTGGAGGCGATCAAGAGCCTGGGTTTCAAGGTCAATCCGGACCGCACCCTTGCGAAGTCCTTTGATGAATTGCTGGCCTATATTCATAAAATGGAGTCCAAGCGCGAGAGCTTGGATTACGAGATTGACGGTGTGGTGGTCAAAGTGAACGAGGTCGCCTTGTGGGACGAACTAGGAGTAACGGCCAAATCTCCGCGCTGGGCCATCGCTTTCAAGTATCCGGCCCAGCAGGCGACGACGGTGGTGAATGATATCCGCGCACAGGTGGGCCGGACCGGAACCCTGACGCCCGTTGCGGATTTGGAGCCCGTCGATGTGGGTGGTGTTACGGTTAGTCACGCAACGCTGCACAATATGGATGAGATCGAACGCTTGGGAGTGAGGATTGGGGACACCGTCCTGATCCAGCGCGCCGGGGAGGTGATCCCGCAGGTTTTGAAGGTTACTAAACACGCTCGCGACTGCCGGGAATTCAGGATGCCGAAAACCTGCCCGGTGTGCGGCGGGGAAGTGATCCGGGTGGAGGGCGAGGTGGCCTACCGTTGCGTTAACGCCGCCTGTCCCGCGCAGCTCAAAGAGTCTTTGCTGCACTTTGCTTCCCGCCACGCGATGAACATCAACGGCCTGGGCGAAGCGCTAGTGGACCAACTCGTGGACAAGAAAATAGTTCACGATGTTGCTGATCTGTATTCCCTGACTGAGGAGCAACTGGCAAACCTCGAACGCATGGGGACGAAGTCCGCAAAGAATCTATTGGACGAAATCGAGAAGAGCAAGAAGGCCGAGCTCGAGCGCGTGATCTTTGCGGTGGGAATTCGTTTTGTCGGCGAGCGCACGGCGCAGCTTTTGGCCGGGCATTTTGGCTCTCTGGATCGGCTCACTCAAGCGGCTCCTGAAGAGCTTCACGAAGTGGAAGAGATCGGGCCCAAGGTGGCCCAGAGCATCGTGGAGTTCTTTCACGAAAAGCGCAACCTTAATGTCGTCGAAAAGCTCCGGCAGTCGGGCTTACAGTTTGAACAGAAGAAGCGCCAAGCTGGAGGAAAGCTTGCTGGAAAACAGTTTGTGCTGACGGGTACGCTGCCTCACTATTCCCGCGATGAGGCGGCCAGAATGATTGAGGAGGCGGGCGGCCGCGTGACCGGTTCCGTTAGTAAGAAGACCGACTATGTGGTGGCAGGCGCCGAGCCGGGATCCAAGTTGGAAAAAGCGCGCTCCCTCGGCACCGAAATCCTTGATGAGAATGGCTTGGACCGCCTTCTGGGTGAGTGAGAGCGCGAACTTTTCTGTTATAGGCTCCAAAGCTCGGCTAGAAATGAGGGGTGAAACCAGGCTTTCGGCCCGGGCAGGCCGTCTTTCATGGTTTCTCGCTGAGGGCGGGCAACGCGCCCCGGGCGCTAGACCGTTGGGGCGGGGCGCTCAAAGACGAAATTCTTGGAGTCTTCGCGGTAATCGAGCTCCAGGTCTCCCAGCGCTTCGGCTACAGTTTCATCAACCGCCAAGCGTGTTCCGGCGGTGGATTCCACCAGGTCATCTGGTTCTGGCTCGGCGGTGTCGAGTTTCAGGGTCAGTTTCAACTCGTTCTTGCCTTCCACCGGCTTAGCTTCGACGCGCAGAAGTGTAGTTTCAGGCAGCGACTTGCTGCTCATGATGGATTTAACTTCCTGCGCGGCTCTTTCCGTCATTTTGATCATTTTGCCTCCTTGCCGGAATCCTCTGTGAGCGGAAAGCTTTCCCCTTGATGCACGCGGCGAAATCCAAGAGGCGTCCCAGAAGGTCCTGCGAGTTTGCTCTGTCTAGATTGGGACAGGATGCCGGGCAATGCAACCCTTAAATTCCCACTGGCTGATTATTTATTGGTATGCGGCTTGCCTGGGGGCTAAAGGGAGTTCAGCCACTTCAGCATGTCTGGAACTTTGCCGGCCGGAACGCCTTCCGCCCAGCGGACCTCATCTCCGGTGCGGGAAAGGATGACGTCTCCGCTCGAAGTGTGCCCAACAAAACATTCGGGAGTAGAGCGCGAGTCCGGGGTTAGTTCGGCGTATTTCTGAACGAGGACGGCGTGGTAATCGCGGAAGAAGGTGAGGGCGTCTTCCGGATTCGCCCAGCGCGACCTTGCCAGCAGGGCGTAGCTACGCCGGGCACGGTTCTCGTAAAGGATGTAGCGGTCACCAATCCAATCCCTGCTAACCGTTTTGGCTCTCTGTTCGGATAGGAACTGCCCCAACAGCTCATTGAAGCTAAGTTCTCCCAAGGTGTTTTCATCCAGCTTCGTGAGGCCCGGGACGGAGTTGAGAGGGTTCGTCGCTGGAAGCTGGATTTGGGGGAGCGGCGAGTGATCGAAATAGTTTTCCGGCTGGTAGATGGCTTTGGTGGAAGTGGGAGGAGCGGTAAAGAGGATATTGAGTGCCTTCCATCCGCCTGCCTTTTGGAGTCCTTCTTGGATGAAGCTTGCTCCCTGAATGTATGGGAAGAGCGCCTGCAGGCGGAAGAAGAGGGGCGCGCTCGAGAAGACGGGGAACTCCGCCATCTGCTGGTGGATCAGAGGTCTGACCATGGAAGCGAAAGAGGGAAGCATCGCCAGATCCGTTGATCCGACCATGCGCTGAAACATGGCTGCGGTCGCGTAGCCTTCCACCACGGCCTGGCGGGCCGCTTCCTGGTCGTCATCGTTTTTCACCGCGTGCATATAGCGCTGAAGATCGAAATTTTGATCCTGCAGGGCGTGAGTCAGTTCATGCGCCAGCACCATCTGCTGGGTGTCGCTGGGAACCCAGTTGGCCATGTACATGGTTTTGGTGCGGGGATCGTAAAAGCCGGCGGCTTGCTCCGTGTAAAAGCTGATCAGGAATTT
>JBJKQF010000267.1:0-4318 GCA_046705545.1 Terriglobia bacterium | reverse complement strand
CGACCTCGGCGGGAGATTGATGATGAGGCGCGTGGTCTCTCCCCGCCGACAAGCTTCGAGCTTTGAGGCAATCACCTCATGGTGCCAGTTCGCTAGGAATTCCGTAGTTGGGTTCAGCTCACGAAAGCAGCGTTCGGTGAAGGCATAGAGGTCCTGGCGCACGAGGGCCTTATACTCATTGGGAGTCAGGTTCATTGGTGCCATTGGTGCGTCCTTTTTTCGGGATGTTAGCAGTTGCCATGCGTTCCAAAATTCCCTGGAGAACTTTCTTGTCGGTCTCTTGGAGGTCAGCATTGGGGGCTGCCGTCTCTACGGCGCGTTCTTCCTACCAGCGATCTAAGTTGGTTGAATACTGCACGGCTCGGAGGTCTCCGGCGACGGCTTGGTCGGCCACCTGGATGGCGGCAGCTTCGCGCTTGGTGACTTTCTTTTGCTTACCGTCTTTGATAATCACGACCTTCTCCCGAAGTGCCCGCCTCACCGCGTTCGCCATACTAAGCGTTCCCTTGGGCCGGCCTCGGGGATTGCCCGACTGCCCTGGCTTGAAGCGCGTACGCTCCGGCGGACGACCGTAGCCAACTTTCGTTGACTTAGATGGTTCGCGGTTGATTGTTTCACTCATTGAATTCTCCGTGTCCCTTGCCTTCCGTGAAATATCGACTCCCAGAGCACTTACCTTTACGGCTCCGTGGGCCGGAAGATAGCCAGCGGCGACAGAAGCTGTCAATAGCTTTTCAGTAGAGAATTTAGAGGCTTACAAAGGCGCATGGTTACTGGGATTCGGCAATTATGGCAGAAAGGCCACAGGGAGGCTCGAAATTCTCCAGAGAGTTTGTAGGCCCCTCTCGGAACGATGACTGATCAGCCTTTATTCTTCTCGTTCAGCGAAGCAGTGGGTGTATCTGTTCTATGACAACTCCACTGGATGTTCCACGCCACCGAGCTGAGGTCGGCTCCCGTGACCTTGCCAGTTAGGTCGGCGGCCACAAAAGGATTATCATTAAAGCGGGGGTTTCCATCGTGCTTGAAAATTTCTAGGGAGGGAATATCTAATCATGAGTCATATTAATCGCCGTTTCTTTTTGAATTCGCTGGCCGCCGCGGGAGCGGCAACTGGCGCACCCGCTCTTGCTTTGGCGGGAGCGAAAGCGGAGAGGGCGGGTTTGTCGCAGCCGTCCGAAGGTTCCACAAAGCACTCCGGCGGAGTGGCCGTCTTCAACATCAAGGATTTCGGGGCGACCGGGGTAAAGCGCCAAGATGCCCGGCCTGCCATTCAAAAAGCCATTGATGCCTGTGCGGCGGCGGGCGGTGGCATGGTTTACCTGCCGCCAGGCGAGTACACCACCGGAGGCTTGGTCCTCCGCAGCCACGTCCGGATTTTCTTAGAGGGCGGTTGCACGCTGTTTGCCTCGGAAGACCCCAAAGCCTACGGGCTCCGTGACGGCCAGCCTTATACGGCTGCGGTGTTTCAAGGCGATGACGTGGAGAATATTTCGATTGAAGGCCGCGGAGTCGTGGACGGCCAACACAAATTCTTTTGGACGAACGATTTCACCGAACACACTTTCAGCCACAAGCGTTTGCAGATCGAACACCATGGCTCGATCCGGCGAACCTATCCCGTGGGTTTCCCAAATCGCAAGGTTTACCCACACTTGGTTTATGTGCGGCATTGTAAGGACGTTCTGATCACCGAAGTTTCCTTCCTGCGCTCGCCCAGTTGGACTTTCTACTTGGACGAGTGTGAACGGGTAGTGGTTGAGGGAGTTTACATTCACACCAACCGTGTCGAGGCTGTGTGGTGCGACGGCATCGACATGAATGGCTGCAACGACGTCCGCATTTCCAACTGTACTATCAAGACCGGCGATGATTGCATCGCCATCTTCGCCGGTAACCGAGTTTGCCGGAACTTGACCATCACCAACTGCCGTTTCTCCTCCGCTTCCGCGGGCATCAAGTTCACAGAAGGGGTTCACATCGGCGTGGAGAACGTTACCATCGATAATTGCGTGATCTCCAACTGCAACCGCGGCATAACCCTCCAGATCGTCGCGGGAGGCTATGTCAAGGATGTGATCATTTCCAATATCACCATGACCCTGCACCGCCATGCTTGGTTCTGGGCGGGCGACGCCAACCCCTTCAATTTTGTGATCGCAACGCTCAGCGAGTGGAACGAGCGACCACCCAAGCCCAGCGATCCGGGGCCGGGCCTTATTAAGAACGTGATGATCAAGAACATCATCGCCCACGTGCAAGGCATGTCCAGAATTGCCGGGCACCCCGAGAGCTGGCTGGAAAACGTCAGCTTTGAGAGCATCCGGCTCTTTATTTCCACCGACCCCAAGATGGCCTACGACACCTCTGATCACGCTCTGAAGTTCCACTATGCCCGGAACTTGAAAGTGAAGGATGTGGAGGTGGTGTGGGAAAAACCCTCCCTGCCGGCTTGGCAGAGCGCCATGCACTTTGAGGATGTCGATGGCCTGGAGGTGAACGACTTCCGGGGGCGCCAGGCGTGGCCGGAGAAGGATTATCCCGCCGTGGCCCTCAAGGACGTTCAGAATGTCCGGTTGCTCAACTCGCAGGCGGTGGAAGAAACCAATGTCTTTCTCGGTGTGGAGGGGGAGGGGAGCAAGAACATCATGGCCCTCGGAAATGACCTCCAGCAAGCCAAGACGCCCTTTAAATTCTCCGGCGGCGCCAAGAAAGATGAGTTGAAGGCCCTCAGTAACTTCCTGCCTTCCAAGTAGTGCTGTGCCAAGGTAAGCGACTCGGGAGCCGGTGGTGCCATCCGCCGGCTCCGGGCGCTCATCAAGCATCGTTGAACAAAGATGAGGGTCGTGCTTAGGTTGCAGGCATCAATGGGGCCTGGGGGCCTCCGACTTCCTCACCTCCAAAGAGCGGATATCTCTTTATAGGCACGTTGCCCAGGGGTGCCACCTTTGCGACATTCCCACTCGGTGTGGACTGCGCAGAAGCCGGAAAAATCGCATTGGAGATGGTTTAAAGAAACCCGGGCCGCTCATCCGGGATGGGGTCTTCCTCGGCCTCCCATAGATTGCCGTCGCTTCCGGCTCAAACGCCAGTTGCCCGTGTTCGGCCATGTGGCAGTAGGCACAAAGCGTAGTCAGGTTTCGAAGCGCATCACTTCCCTGCTTGCTGGAGGAGCCTCCTTAGTGTCTCAGAATCAGCACACTCGCTGAGTTCAGCTTTTGTACACCATGCGCTCCTCCTTCGATCTAAGAGGCCCGTATTAAAGTTGAGTTCCGCCAGTCCGTTTTGGCCATTGAGCCGGGCACGTATTCAGCCAGAGGTTCTAGGGGTTCAACCCGATTGTTTTCGCCTAAAAAATGGGTATGATATATTGCGCGGGGGGGATCATGGGGGCACAACGGCGACGTCTGCCACGACGCGAGGCACGAGTCTGCAAGAATTTGAGCTTGATTCTGCTTGCAAAGTCTGGAAACGGTGAGGAAAAGCAGACAGCTACAACTCTTGACATATCAGATCACGGCCTGCGAGTCGTGACTAATCTCAAGCTGAACAATGGCCAGACCGTTTACGTTCTTACGAGCCAGGGCCGAAACCACTTCGGCAACTGCCGCGTAGTATGGACACACCCGCAAACAGAAAATCAGTTAGGCCAAGTGGGACTTGAAGTGATGAGGTGATTGCGTAGCCTCTTTGGCCCGCCCGAATTTCCGTGCCAAATTATGGGAGACAGTCTATCAGATCATTGCACACGCCTATGTCACGAAGGTCAATGGCCAGACCACCGTGTACGGGTTCGGCAAGCCAAGCAAGGGCATTCACTTGCGCGGCGCGTGTAGCGCCATATTCCCTGGACCGATAAACGTGCCGCAACAGGCGATGTGCTGGCACACGAGAACAGATGGCGTGGGCCGAATGCTCTCCGCCCAGCACGATTACGTTATGTATTTTCCGGTTAAGAAGCACGTCGGAATTTCCTCCTTCTGTTCGTTCATTGGACATTGCATTCATAGGATTTTGCGAACAATACACCGCGCACGGATAGGCGGCCCAGCCGGAACGGACCGCACAGGACTTGTTCCGGAAGTTAGCCACGGCGCGCCAGGTCTAGTACTCTGAAAGCTGGAGGATAAACATATACCTCGCCCTGGCGGAGTCGGTGCTGGTAGTTCATCTGCTCTTCATTCTATGGGTGATCGGCGGAGTGCTGGTGGTGCGCCGCCATCACTGGCTGAAATGGTTTCACATTAGCTCGCTGGCCTATGGCATTTTCATTGAAGTTGCCCCATGGCCGCCGTGCCCGCTGACGATACTTGAGCAG
>JBJKQF010000266.1:0-5860 GCA_046705545.1 Terriglobia bacterium | reverse complement strand
CGTGCGCCTTGAACAGTCCGAGCAGCGCCGGGTCCTGCGCGGCGACCTGCGCAGACGGCTTCTGTGTCTGCCGCCCCGCCTCCGCCTTGGCGTTGCGGGCTGATACCACCAGGTCTCGAATGTTTTCAAAGTTCTTTTCAGCTTCCGGATTCGCCGCCTTGGCGCTTACCAGCGCAAATGGTGCAAGCGCGATGGAGGCGCCGGAATCACGGTTGGGAAGCCGGTGCCAGAGCTCTTCCGTGATGAAGGGCATGAAAGGATGAAGAAGGTGCAGGGCAGACTCAAACACTCGGAGCAAGTTGACCCAGGCTGCCGGGGGCTCGCCCTGCGCAACGGGCGCGGTGATTTGGGGCTTTACCCACTCAACGTACCAATCGCAAAACTCATGCCAGAAGAAGTGATAAACCTTGTGGGAAGCCTCGTGGAAGCGGAAATTGGCAAGCGCGTCTTCAATTTCACTCGTCACGGCCGCCAGGCGGGAATAGATCCACCGGTCCGCCAGCTCCAAGGTTTCATCCGAGGGCAGAGGCCCAAAACCTTCTCGCGGATTGGGCTGAAGCGCCACCGCCAGTTGTCCCTGTGTTTCCTCACGGAGTTTCTGGAGGTTCATCAGGATAAAGCGGCCGGCGTTCCAAACCTTGTTGGCGAAGGCTCGATACGATTCGATCTTATCGTAGCTGAAGGCGATGTCGGTGCCCGGCGCGGCGCTGATGGCCAGCGCAAAGCGCACGGCGTCCGTCCCGTATTTCTCGGTCACCTCCAGCGGGTCGATCACGTTGCCTTTGGTCTTGGACATCTTCTGCCGCTCGGCGTCGCGCACCAGCGCGTGGATGTAAAGCTCCCGGAATGGCACCTCTTGCATGAATTTCAGGCCCATCATGATCATCCTCGCGCCCCAAAAGAAGAGGATGTCAAACCCCATGATCATGAGGTCGGTATGATAGTATCGGCGTAGATCATCGGAGTTGTCCGGCCAGCCGAGCGTCGCAAAAGGCCACAGGGCGGAGCTGAACCATGTGTCCAGTACGTCGGCTTCAGGCCGCAGGGCGGCGCCGGGACATTTGGGGCAACCGTCAGGCTGCTTTGCGGAAACGATGGTCTCGCCACATTTCTCGCAGGTCCACACCGGGATGCGATGCCCCCACCAGAGCTGGCGTGAGATGCACCAATCGTGCAGGTTGTACATCCAGTCCAGGTATATCTTGCGGTAATTTTCGGGAATAATCTTGATGCGGCCGTCTTCCACGGCGCGAATCGCCGGCTCAGCCAGCGCTTGCATTTTCATGAACCACTGCTCGGAGAGCAGCGGCTCCACAACGGTCTTGCAGCGGCTGCACACCCCGACACTCAAGGGATAATCTTCTTCCTTTTCCAGTAAGCCGATTTCGGCCAGGTCGTGGAGGACGCGCCGGCGGCCTTCGTAGCGATCCAACCCCTGGTAAGGGCCTGCCTCCTCCGTCAGCCGCGCTTCTTCATTCAAGATCTTCAAGCGTGGAAGGTTATGGCGAATGGCGATTCCAAAGTCATTCGGATCGTGTGCGGGGGTCACCTTCACGGCGCCAGTTCCAAATGCCGGATCGACAAAATCATCGGCGACAACGGGAATCACGCGATTGAGCAGCGGAAGCTTTAGGCGCCGCCCCACCGCGGAGCTGTAACGCTCATCGGAGGGGTTCACGGCCACGGCCGTATCACCCAGCATGGTCTCCGGGCGGGTGGTTGCGACGGTAATGAAGCCGTCGCCGTCTTCAAAGGGATAACGAATGTACCAGAGCTTGCCGGCCCTCTCTTCATGAACCACTTCCAGGTCGCTGACGGCGGTGCCGCAGCGCGGGCACCAGTTCACAATATAGGTGCCGCGGTAGATCAGCCCTTCGTGATAGAGGCGCTCAAAGACTTCAAACACCGCCCGCGAATAGGCGGCGTCCATCGTGAAGCGCTCGCGGCTCCAGTCCACCGAGGCTCCCAGGCGCTCCATCTGCTTGCGAATTTTGCCGCCGCTCTGCTCCTTCCAACGCCAGCAGTATTCCAGGAACTTTTCCCGTCCCATCTGGAGACGCCGGCGCTGTCCCTCGCGCCGCCATGCCGCCACCGCTTCCGGCTTGCCTTCTAGTTCCGGCATGGCCTCGCGGCCGATCTCCTGCTCCACAATCATCTGGGTGGCAATCGACGCGTGGTCGGTGCCCGGCAGCCACAAGACATCTTGCCCTCGCATCCGGTGCCAGCGCATGAGGATGTCAATCTCGGTATGCTCCAGCATGTGTCCGATGTGGAGCGAGCCGGTCACATTGGGAGGCGGAATGGCCAAGGAGAATCGGGGCCGTGCGGCGTCGCCGGCCGGGCGGAACCGTCCGCTCTCAACCCACACGCGCGCCCACTGCGGCTCGATCGATTCTGGGGAATAAACCTTCGGTATTTCCGCTTCCACTTTCACAGCTACTCCCATCTTATTCGGATATAGGTGGCAGCATAAGGCCCGGGTTTCCTTTGGGCAGGATGCCCACTTTACAGCAACAATAACAAATGACTCAAAATCAGTTTACTATATCGCCCGGCAGGGAAGGGGTCAATGCCGCCGGAATAACCATGGCAGCGCCACAACTTGCCCGGGCGATTTGTTCAAGATCGCTGGTCCCATCGTGAAGGGGGATGGTTCATGAGCGGAAGGGGCTTGAAAAGGGAGAAACTAGAAAGGTTTAATCACCTTTTTGAAAAGGCTGCGGTGACTCTTCTTCTTTTTCTTCGCGGAAGTTTGGGATTCGCTTTGGGTTCCGGAATAAGGCCCAACTTTATTCTTGGTATTTGCGTCTTTCTTGCCCTCGGCCGCAGCATCTTCCTGCCCGCTAGGATCCGTAGCTTTGCTGTTCTTAAACGCTGACTCGCCCACCCGTTGGACCGCAATGGAGTTGCCTGCCGCTGACCCTGATGACGGATTGGTGGCCATCTCTGTGGCGCTGTTTTGATTGCCTAAAATCACGGGGCCGCGCCGGGTTGCTTGCAGGTCGGGAGAGCCTGAAAACACTCCGGTAAACTTATGCATGATGCTCGGGTGCATGTCCCTTACGGCGTCTGCGCGGGCGCGTGCCAAGGTTGCCAAAGTCGGTTGAGGAATGGGTTGGTGCAAATCTGCCAGGGCCTGCTTGGCGTCATCGGCCACAGGACTGAGCGGATAGTCTGTGAGGATGCGGTCGTAGTAGGGAATGGCGTTCTTGGTTCTCTTCATGCGCTGGTAGGTCTGGGCCATGTACCAGCAGGCTTGGCCCCCCATGCTGAAGTTGGGATAGCGGTTCACGATATCCTGAAGACGCGACAGCGCGGCAGGATAGACCTGTTTCTCATAATAAAAGCGCGCGATCTCGAATTCACCCTCTGCCAGCACTTCCTGCACTTGGCGAAGTCTCGCCTTGACGCGGGGCATCAAGGGGCTATTGGAATACTTAAGGAGAAATTCTTTGAATTCCGCCTCTGCCAGGCGCGCTTCGGTCCGGTCGCGGTCAGGTTTTCCCATCAAACGAAAGTGGGCCATACCCACGCGAAACTGAGCCATGGGCGCTTCCGGCGCAGTGGGAAAGAAGGTGATGAAATCCTTGTATTCCGATTCGGATTCGGTGAGGCCGGACACTCCTCCTTGCTGGTAATACGAATTCGCAATGGCCAGCTTGGCTTTCGCCAAGTACTCGCTGTCCGGATAGGTGTTGAGCAAGGTTTGGAGGGTCAGCCGGCCAACGTCATAGCGGCCGTGTTTGATCTCCTCAAGTGACTTTTCATAGAGAATCTTGTCGGGTTGCTCTCCGGTCGGCAACAGGTTGTTCGACTGGGAATGGTTCTTGAGAAGGACGCAGGACGGAAGCATTGTGAACGACAAAGCCAGCAGGACAAAGGCAGTAAGCCGCGATCGGGAAACCCGCCGGAAAAGACTCTTCTCTACCAACGCCTCTTGGCCGTTTGCCTTACCGAAGGACCGTGTCACCATCCTGCCCCGTTGAATCCGGTTGTCCTGCGCCATCAGTTCGCCCGATTTTCCTGCTCTCGGACGCGCGACGTCCGAGCTTCATTCTTTTTCTTACTGCAGCCGCGTCCGAGTCACCTGCTTTTCGCTCGATAAACCCGGGTTAGCCCTGCGAGTTAGTTCCCGCATGGCCTCGCTACGATCATGACTATCAAAGATGGCGGAACCGACCACGAGGATGTCCGCTCCTGCTGCTGCCAGTTGTTCTGCCTCGTCGGGTCCGATTCCGCCTTCCACCTCGATAGCGAGATCAAGCCCTTGACGCTCTCGCTCTTCGGCGGCGGCGGCCACCTTTTCCACCGCGCGATATAGAAATCCGGCTTGTCTGCCCACTTTGATGGCGCTCAAGACCAGCAGGTAGTCCAACTCCTCGATAATCTCAAAGCAGTCCTGCACAGGGGTTTCGGGCCGTAGAGCCAGCCCTACTTTGACCCCCTGATTTTTAGCCAGATGAATCGCGTGGCAGACGTCCTGTGTTGCTTCGATGTGAATCGCCAAGCGATCGGCGCCGGCCCGGATAAAATCCTGAACGTAGCGCTCAGGCCGTTCTACCAGCAGATGCACATCCAAATCCAAGGCAGTCGCTTTACGGATGCTCGCCACCACGGGCTGGCCCACCGAGACTTCCGGGGCAAAATGGCCGTCGGCCACATCAATGTGCAGGATGGCCGCTCCCAGCGACTTCGCCTCTTCGAGCGCCTCCCCCAGCCGCGCAAAATTGGCCGCCAGCATGGAAGGTGCAATCAGCGTCATAGACCGATACTCAAGTGGAGCTTCTGGTCCCCACAAGCCCGAGGTTTTAGGCTAACACACTTCCAGCATGGTTGTAAGGGAAAGATGGCACTTTGGCGCGCCTTCCGGACGGTAGGGAATTCTTTGGCGCGCAGGGGCTCCGCGCCCGGAATCGCTGGGCTTAAAGGATTTAAGTTTTGAAAGTGACAGACCCCCTCGGGCGCCGTCAGGTCCCTGCTGCTGCAAGCTTCACCGTTCGCGGATATCGGATAGAGCCCCCATGAACTTTGCCGAGCCTGTGGGCCTGCCGGCGCTTCAAGTCGCGGCGAAAACAGCGCTTTAAACGGTCTGCCGCCCGGTCCATCGCTGTACGGAGGCGAACATCCGTCTCCTCCAACACCAAGCTGCCTGAGGGAGCGACGTCCAACAGAATCCGGCATTGCTTATCGACTCCGCCACGAGGGCCGTTGACGTCGGCAACGTAAACCCGAAGTCGCTTTACACGGTGAGAAAACCGGCGAAGCGCGAATTGAAAACGGTGTTCAGCGTAACGTCGCAGAGGCTCCGCGACGTTTCCACGAAGGTGAAGTTCCAGTCGCATTGTTTCCTCCTTTGGACACGGACGATTCCTTGCCGAAAAAGCTCCGGACTTCCAGATCAACATACTGGGCGGTCGCGGAGGTGAGTCTTTAAAACCCGCACCAACTCAGACATGGGCACGGGCATCTCCAGGTAATCCACCGCGCCCAATTGCATTGCTTCCAGGTAATTGTTCATATCCGGGGTGCGCGTCAGCACCAGAACAGGTGTTCCTCGGTCGGTTTCCAGCACCCGCATTACAACCCTCTTTCCTTCGAACTCGGCGCCGCCTTCGCTGACCGCCACAAGGTCAAAAATATCGCGTTGCAACAGGGCAAGGCCCTGTTCATATGAGTGGCACGCAAAAACCTTGTGCCCTTGCGACCGGAGCATCCTTTGGTGATGACTCAGATTCTTTGTCTCCTCAATCACCAGCAAGACCTTGGTGCCCTTTCCATGCTTCCTTACACTTAAATTATCTCTCTCTTTGTTCATTTTCAAAACTCCTTATCCGGCCGTTTCCCGAGGATCCGGCCTTGG
>JBJKQF010000265.1:0-9588 GCA_046705545.1 Terriglobia bacterium | reverse complement strand
ATTCGGCAGGTCCAGATAGCGGAGGTTCTTTGCTGCGGCGCTGTAACAAAAGGTTCCCTTTTGAAAATCAGTATGGGTCTTCCGCCAGTCTGCGGCCGGAGGATCATAGCTGATCTGGACGAGTTCTTCGGGTTTGGGAGGGGATTCTGGCATCTTCTACTCGCTCTCCAGCGGCAGTCCCGCGGCCTTGATCTTGTCGTGAAATTCCTCTTCCCATTCCTGGTAGGTATGAACTTTGACGGGGTAGTTCCACGGGTTCACGTGCCTTACCATGCGGCTGTCGTTGGCCAAGTTACGCGTCGGACTCAAGAAGATTCCGCCCAAGTGGACCAACTTGCTGTAGGGGAAATAGGCCAAAAGGAAACTCACCAAGGTCAGGTGGACAAACAAGAGTGCTCCGACGCTGGCAGGCACGGTGGGTGAAAAGGTGACCAACCCAACGGCAAGCTGCTTGACTCCTTCAAGATCGACTTTGAAGAAGTACCGCATCAAAATTCCGGTGACGGCGATGCTCAGGAGCAGGAAAAGAGCAAAGTAATCGGAGAACAGGGAAATATAGCGTACTCTGGGGTTGGTCAAGCGGCGTTGGAGCAGAAAAATGATTGCGACGACAACAACTACATCGGTCACCAGTAGCTGGGGGGCGCCGACTTGAAAGAAACCATCGATGGCGTCCATCCTTAGGATGAATTGGGGCACGGGTGTGATAAAGAACCGCAAATGGCGCAGCACAATGATGAGCAGCGACCAGTGGAACGCCAGCGCCCCCAGCCAGAGCCACTTGCTTTCTGCGTAAAGAAGCCTCGGTCCATCGCGGCGGATTTGTGCGCGGCTGTTTCGGAAAAGCGAACGGAAAAGCAGAATCTCCAACGCCATCCGAGCCGCGACCCCAAGCCTTGTGTGAGGGCTCTCGACCCAACTCGATTTAATCCAAGGCAGCGATTTCTGCTGTCCGCAGGTGGTGGGAATATGGAAGGGAACTGGGGAACCCGCCCATTTGAGAACGCGGTAAACGATTCCCGTCAGGAAAACGGCGATCGCTGCGTACGGAAGGACGACGCCCAGGAAAACACGCGAACTGTTTGCCTCCCCGCCTACGAATGAGAGACCGACTGCGACCAAAACCAAAATGAATGATGTCAGTGCACTCAAGAACCCATCACCGTCCCTCAACTTCTGTATAAAATCTTTGCAGCATTGCGACGCTGCGCTTGGCCTCGCTGACCTGAATGTCGGTGATTTGTTCCCGGCACTTCGTGTAGAGATCGAACGCGGTCAAAGCCAGGTCATCCACTCGGCTGTCCATCTCAAGGCGAATCGCCTCGGCGGCTGGCAACTTTTCGTGAAGAATTCCTTTCAGCAGGAACACAAACGCCACAGCCTCTCTGGCAGAAAAATTCTGAACTGCCCGGATCCGTACGATACCCTCCAGAACCTCGCGGGCTCTCGCCGGGGCGGTGGGATCAAAGAGGTGGTCCACCAGCACAGGAATCCCATCCTTAAGAGCCTGTCCCACGGGATTCCGAAAGGCGTCCGTCTCGTGAAGCAGAAATCGAATGCTCTGGCTGGGGTAAGTCTGAAGCGTCAGAGCCAGCCATGCTTGCGAGACTGCTTGTTTCTGCTCTGACGAAACTTTCAGCATCTGGGCCCTCCTACACGCATCCGGTAGGCTTGGGAAGGCCGGCCAGCTTGCAAGCTCCCTTGGCGGGCCCGGAGGGAAACAGGTTGTAGATTTCCTTCAGGCTGAAGCCGGTCTGCTTGCAAACCTTGCGAACCATCGGCGCAATGCCGAACTGCTGGTAGTAGTTGCGAATGTAATGGATAACCTTCCAGTGGTCCTCGGTTAATTCAGAGATTCCTTCGGTTGACATAAAGTCGCGGGCGACCTCGTCATTCCAAAGGCTGGGATCCTGGAGGAAGCCATCCTCGTCAACGTCATAAACCTTTCCTTCACTTTGATAGGTAGGCATACTCTCTATCTCCTTTAGACCATCTCGATATACCCGCACGGGCACTCTTGGGCACACTTCTGGCACCCGTTGCAGACCTCTAATTTGATCTTGTAGTGTTCACCTTTCGGAAGTTTGGTGAAGCAGTTGTTGGTGCAGAACATCCAGCACGTTTCGCAGTCCATGCACATGCCGCAGGACATGCAACGTTTGGCTTCCGCCAGCACCTCAGCTTCCGGAAGACTTTGCTCGATTTCGGTTCCCATGTCGCGCTCAGCCACAGGGACCCGTGGTCTCTCGTGGGGACGGCTGCTATCGTAATGACCCAGCTTGATGTGGTCCGCCTTGATGACTCCGGGGAGGATGGGCTTTTCTGCAGTCCTTCCTCGCAGGCGAGCGTCAATCGCTTCCGCGGCAAAACGTCCCTGGGAAATTGCGATCGTCACCAACCCCAGTTCAATATCGTCGCCGCCTGCGTAAACTCCGTCGGCGCAGGTCGTTCCCCACTCATCGGCTTTGATCCAATCTTTGCCTTCGTGGAGTCCGTTGAGCCCTGCAAACTCCGGCTCCTGGCTGATGGCTGCAATAATTGCCGTGGCTTCGAGATCGAACTCCGATCCCGGCTGCGGGACCGGCCGCCGCCGCCCGGAGGCATCGGGCTCTCCCAATTCCATCCGGATGCAGCGCATGCCGGTGGCCTGACCGCCGGCCACAAGGATCTCAACGGGAGCGGCAAGAAATTGGATATCAACACCTTCCTCGATCGCACCCTGAATTTCTTGTTTGATTGCCGGCATTTCCTGGCGCGAACGGCGGTAAAGGATGGTGACCGAGGCGCCCAGCCGTTTGCTCACGCGCGCCGCGTCAATGGCCGTATCGCCACCGCCAATCACAACCACCTTGTTTCCCAGCGATACCGATTCGCCTCGGTTGACCTGGTTCAGGAACTGGGTCCCCGTGAACACGTTGGGAGCGTCCTCACCGGGAACGCCCAGCTTCAAGCCCTTGTGGGCGCCGATGCCTACAAAGACCGCTTTGTATTCGTTTCTGAGCGTCTCCAGCGAGAGCCCGTTGCCAATAACTTGGTTGCATTTCAACTCAACGCCGAGGTCGAGGATTCGCTGAATCTCAGCATCCAGCACGTTGCGGGGCAGGCGATATTGCGGGATTCCGTAACGCAACATGCCACCGGGCTTGCTGAAGGCTTCAAAAACAGTCACCGGGTAGCCGCGCCGGGCCAGTTGATAGGCGCAAGAGAGCCCGGCTGGTCCGGCACCTACAACAGCGATCTTTTCTTCGTGTTTCTCTTCACTCAGGGCCGTGAGCTTGAGGCCTTGGGAAATTCCAAAGTCGCCGACAAACCGTTCGAGAGCGTTGATAGCAACCGCGCCGTCTTTTTCGATTCGATTGCAGGCGTCTTCGCAGGGATGGGGGCATACGCGGCCGCAGACGGCAGGGAAGGGGTTACGGTCGGTAATCGTGTTCCAGGCGATTTCGTAAGCCTGTTCGTTGGTGCGGCCGTACTCGGCCGCCTGGGCAATGGTGTTGACCCAGCCGCGAATGTCCGTCCCGCAGGGGCACTTGTCTGCGCACGGGGGCGTCTTGGCTATGTACCGTGGGCGCAGGTGGCTAACTTCTGCGCCCGCGTTCGACGCTCCCTTAATTGCCGGTTTTTTTACAGCTTTGAAAAGGGCCATAGGGTGGCTCCGCCTCATGCATATGGATAAATTCCACGCTTAAAGCTCGCTAATTGAGCCAGCAGGACATCATGCTTCTTCTCATCCTCAATCAGGTAGGTCAGCAAGTGTCTCAAGACGAAGAGTCGGCAGTTTTGCTGGGCTTTTTCCGCCAAGACCAGGGTTTCCTTCTCTACTTCCGCATGGCGCTCGACACTTTCCCAAATTTGTCCCAGCTCCTCAGGCGTTAGGCTGATCGCCTGCTTTTCCATGCTATCGATCATCACCTGCTGGACCTTCTTGTGCATTACGGAGTCCTGCCGGATAATTTCCATCAGCAGTCGAATCAGCGGATTCTGGGTCTCCTCGATAATTTGCGTGCAGGCGGCCACGCTGCCATCTTCGATTTGCTGCCACCGCCGTAGGGTTGAGGCGAGTTCCGCAAGGTTCTCTGAAGACTTCTCTTTAGCCTGAAGAGGTTTGCTCATGATCGCTCCTTCTCTATTGGTTCGTTTTCCTGGCCCGGGCCCTATCGAGACGGGCACCCTCTAGTCAGGAGCTGCGCCTTCCTTGTGCGGAAGAGTGATAAAGCTTCCGCCGAAGTAGCTGTAAACGCAGCGCCCGGAGTCAATCAGCTGCCGAATCGCGTGCTTGCAGTCGTCTTTGCTGCATTCGGCGGCGCCGTGTTTGGCAATCATGGCCTTGGTCAGGTCGGTGGCTTTCAGGTTCTTTTTGCCCTGACACTCGGCGATCATTTTGTACATTTCTTCGGCAAGTGTTTCGGTTTGGACGGCCATAGTCATCTCCTAAAACCTCAAGTGAGCGGACCGGGCGAAAGTCAACCCCGCATTCTTGAAGTCGTCAATGTGGTAGCGAGTAAACTCGATACCGGTTAGTTCAAAGAATTTCGGCCAGCCGATCCGGTTAATCCATTCACCCACGCGTTCGTACTTCCGGGCGTTGCGGGCGTAAACGTCCACGATGTTCACAACCGCATCGACTACCTCCGGCCAGCGTGGCGGGTTGTTCGGAATAAAGGGGATGGCCAGCTTGGAAAAGCTGGGTGTGGTACGCGCATTGCTGACTTTGCCGCCCACCCAAATGGAGAGGCCATCGTTTTCCGGGTCGTTCAGAGGCATGGAAGGGCAGACGGTGTAGCAATTGCCGCAGAACATGCATTGTTCCTCAATAACCTCGACGGAAGGTTTGCCGTTCACGGTGGCCGAGCGGATCGCGCCCGTCGGACAAGAGGAGATCACCGTCGGAATTTCGCAAACCTTGTTCAGCGTGTCATGCTTCACCTTCGGCGCGCGCCGGTGAATGCCCAGGATGGCGATGTCCGAGCAGTGGACGGCTCCGCACATGTTCAGGCAGCAGGCCAGGGCGATGCGCAGCTTGGCGGGAAGCTTCTGGTCCGTGAAGTGCTCATACACGGCGTCCATCACGGCCTTCACAATGCCCGAAGCGTCTGTGGCCGAAGAGTGGCAGTGAACCCAGCCCTGCGTATGGACGATATTGCTGATGGCGTTTCCGGTTCCTCCCACGGGGAACCCTGCCTCCGCAAGGTCTTTCTTCAAGGGTTCGATATTGCCGGGATCGTCCAGCAGGAACTCCACGTTGTTGCGGCTTGTGAATCGCAGGTAGCCGCCGGAGTACTTGTCGGCCAGATCCGCAAACACCCGCAGTGTCTGAATGCTCAGCAGGCGCGGCGAGCCGGCCCTAACGGTGTAGATCCGGTCTCCGGTTTCGGAGACGTGGCAAAGGACGCCCGGCGCTGGGTTTTCGTGATACTTCCATTTGCCGTAATTCTTCTTGATGACCGGGTGCAGGAATCGCTCGTAGTTCGGAGGTCCAATATCCGTCAAACGCTCAGTTTGAGTTCCCATTATTTCGTCTCCTTAACAGTTTCTTCATTCGCCGCTTCCTCGCCGATAGTTTCCTCCGGACCCTGCGCAACATCCTCTTTCTGGAAGAAAATGTAGGGATTGTCGCGAGGCGCCGAGATCATTTCCGGTACGGGGTCGAGTCCGATAGCATCAAGGAATGCAGGCATCCCGATGCGTTGGATCAACTCGCCGACGCGTTCGCGGTTGTTTCCGTACTCGCTCCAGAAATCCCAGATGCGCGAGACCAGTTCTTTGACGGTTTCCAGTAATTCATCGGCGGGAACAAAAGGAATCAGCACAGAGGAAAGCAGTGCGCCCTGCAAAATCGGCGCCTTGGCGCCAATCAGCAGGGTCGCGCCCTTTTCCTTGCCGGGACGCAGCGCTTTGGGCATCACATTGATGCAGTGCATGCAGCGCACACATTCGCGGTTGTTGATGCTCAGCTTCTTGCCGTCCCAGTCCATGCATTTCGTCGGGCAGTGGTCGCAGACGTCTTTTTGAATGTCCATCCCCGCCGCAGCATATTCGGAGACGGCGGCGTCATCCTGCTGGATATCGTCTTTCCAGGTGCCGATGATTGAGAGGTCCGACCGCGCGATCGACGCGACGCAATCATTGGGACAGCCGCTGCACTTGAACTTGAACTTATAAGGAAAGGCCGGGCGGTGGAGTTCGTCCTGGTAGGTGTGCGTGAGGTCGTTACAAAGGGCCATGGTGTCGTAGCAGGCCCATTCGCACCTTGCCTGTCCCACGCAGGCGGAAGGCGTCCGCATCACCGAACCCGACCCACCCAGGTCAAACCCGAGTTTCGTCAGGTCATTGAATGTGGACTCCAGTTCATCGGTTTTGGTGCCCAGCAGGATAATGTCGCCCGTGGAGCCGTGAAAATTCGTCAGGTCGGAACCGTGGGCCTCCCAGATGTCGCACAGCTTCCTCAATACATCGCTGGTGTAGAACCAGCCGGAGGGATGATTGACGCGTAGTGTGTGGAAGTGTGACACGTTGGGAAACTTTTCGGGCACGTCACTGTAGCGGCCGATCACTCCGCCGCCGTAACCCATCACGCCGACGATCCCGCCATGTTTCCAGTGGCTGATCTTCTCTTCGTACGAGAGTTCAAGCTGCCCTAGAAGGTCTTCCGCTGTGGGTTTTGCCTTCGCTGCGGCCTTGATCTCCTTCACAAAACTCGGCCAGGGGCCCTTTTCCAGTTCATCGAGCAATGGGGTTGCGTGTTTCTCGTCTGCCATGCTTGTCTCCTTCTGAGAACCACGTTGCCGTGGTTCCAGCTATCATTGCCTTTTCGGCCGGCGCGTGCGGCTGCCACGCCTCTAAATCCGTGCGACCGCCTGTCCAATCACAGCCGTCTTCCGGCTTGAAGATTTCTCTGCCTCTCTTCGGACCGCAGCCACGTAAATTGCCAGCGGCCGGTACAACAGGTGCGCCCATTTGCCAAACGGGACCTCAACGGCCAGCATCGGCACGGCAATTGCCAGGTGCACCATGTACATCACGTATGTGGCCATGGGGAGATCATTCACCCGCAGCACGTGCATTCCGATGCCCGTCACCGCCGTCAGGAAGAGCAGAATCGGGAATAGCCAGTCTGACAGGTGGCTGAACTGGTACATTTCGCCGCGCTGACGAAACCTGTCGATCAGCATCCAGGCCGTTGCACCCACCAGTACGGCGGTTGCGTAATAACCCAGAAAACTGGTCCAACGGAGGCTGGTGTCGTCCACTTGAAACCACGGCAGGAACACGACCACCAGGGTGAATATGGTCACGTAGCCGGTGACCAATAACAGGTGCCGAATCCAGTTCTTGGTGGCTTCGCTTTCTTTACACTCATGCCAACGTTGTTGCGTGGCCGCCTGGAGGAGCAGGTGTGGCAGCTGCGTCAGGTACAAACGCAGCGGAATCTTCTGGCCCCTCGTCAGACGGTAGAACATGCGCGCGGCGTTTGTGAGCAGGAAGAAGCTGAGAATCACCAGCAGAACCCTGTCGCCCATGTCCACCATGCCAACCGGTGCAAACTTTCCGAGCATCACTGAAGCTAAAGGCGCCGAGCCTGAGCGGCTCAGCAGTCCGAAACCAAAGTTCTGAGGAAGTGTGAACAAGGCGACGATGACGGCAGAAACCAAGGCCAGGATTGCGATCTCCCAAAACGCGGAGCGGTACATCAGGCGGGACAAGCCCGTCCAGTCGTACTCGGCGGTCAGGTACCGGCGCAGCGCCATCATGGTTTCGCCCGGGTTGGCTTTCCTTGGGCAGTTCTTTGAGCACTCGCCACAGTAGAAGCAGAGCCATGGCCCGGGATCCTCAAGCAGCTTGTCTTTCAGTCCCCACTGGGCCTCAATCATCTGCTTGCGCGGAAAAGCAAAGCCGTCGTTTGAGAGCGTGCACACGGCGGAACACGTAGCGCATTGAAAGCACTTCTTCAAATCGTGCGCGCCGGAAGCTATCACACCCTCGATAAACTTCGTGTCAGGTTGGGCAAGAAGTCTTTCCGCCATGTCAGAACCCTTTGTACGGATTCGGTCCGAGCTCCTTCATTCGTTCCATAAACGTGTTGATCATCGCCGGCACCTTGTCGTATTGGTCGATTGAGACTTGCGACACTTCAACCCGCTCGGATTCAAGCTGAAGCCGCTGCAAGGTCTCTTTCACGTTTTCGAGCCGGCGGCTGGCGATTTCACTGCCCTTGGCGAAGTGGCACTGGTAATCCTCGCCATACTTACAGCCCATTAGAATCACGCCGTCAATGCCTCGCGAAAGGGCGTCGGCAATCCAGACAATATTCATGGAGCCCAGGCAGCGCAGGGGAATCACGCGCACGCTGGCGTCGTAATGCACATGGTTCATCCCGGCAAGGTCCAGCGCCGGATAAGCGTCGTTCTCGCACATGAAGAGAAGCACGCGTAATTTCTCTTCTTCTTCCTCGGGCACCTCGATGGCCTTGATCATGCTCGCGATCATATCCACCGAGTAATTCTTGAAGGAGATAATCCGCTCCGGGCAGGCGCCCATGCAGATTCCGCAGCGGCGGCACCGGTAGGGATTAAACTTCGGCGTGCCTTTTACGTCCTCGTCGAGCGATCCGAAGGGGCACTCGACAGTGCACCTCTTGCACTGCGTACAGCGCTGCAAAAGAAAACTGGGGTAGGAAAGGTCGCCCGCCCGCGGGTGGACCGCTTGGCCGGCGGTCGCCATTTCGATGCTCTGAATGGCTTTCATCGCGGCGCCCAAGGCATCTTCTTCGGCGCGGGCTGAATCCATCGGTGCCCGCACGGCCCCGGCTGCGTAAATGCCGGTCCGCAAGGTTTCATAGGGAAAGCAGACAAAATTGGAATTGGGGAAACCATCCCGGAGAACTGGTAAGTCCGGGCCTTGGCGGTACGTCAGATTCAGAATTTCTGTCCCTTCGTGGCGACGCAACCGTTCGATGGTCTTTTCGGCCTCCGCCCGCTGTGTTTCGGACTCGTTGCGCTCAACTTTAGCCTGGGCGTCCCGTAGATCCCGAACGGCGTCATTATCAGCCGCATTGGGCACAAGCCCCGTGGCCAGCACCACGAGGTCCGCCGGAATCGTTATGTCCTCGCCCAGCAGCGTGCCCTTTACGTCGACGTCAATTGGTCCCCCGTTATCGGCGTGAACCGCAGCCACCTCGCCCTTCATTAGAAACGTCGAAGGATGGTTTTGGACCTTGGCAAAATATCGCTCGTACTGTCCCGGCGTAACGATGTCCCGGTAGACGATATAAACCTTAGTCTGTGGGCTGGCCTGGTGGATCACATCTGCCTGCTTCAGGGTGGCCATGCAGCAGACAGAGGAACAGTAAGGCAAATGATCCTTGTCGCGCGAGCCGGCACATTGGATGAAAAGGACGCTCTCGGCCGGCTTGCCGTTTGACGGACGCCTGGGCGAACCCTCAGCGATCATCTTTTCGAATTGATCGCTGGTAACGACATCGGGAGAAGATCCGTAACCGAGATGAGCAAGCTTGGTGGCATCGTAGGGCTTCCACCCCGTAGCCATTACAATGGTCCCGGCCCGGTGGACAAACGGCTGCCCGCCGTT
>JBJKQF010000264.1:0-20834 GCA_046705545.1 Terriglobia bacterium | reverse complement strand
TCCAGGTTGTAGGGAGTTCGGTAGTAATCCACCAGCCATTCATCCGCGTCAAAGATGGCAAATCCCGCACGCCAGTCTCCGTCACGAGGCTGGCCAACCGAACCGGGATTGATCAGGTGGCGCGCGTCACGCTTCAGCACAAAGCGTGCCGGTTCCCCGTCCTGTGTGGCAGGCACGTGAATGGTCTGGAGGCGCTGCTCCGCACCTTGCAAGAAACCGCCCTGCCGGTGCGTATGGCCAAAGAACACTAGAGGCAAGGACGCAGCCTCAAGAGCCCGGGCGGCCTCAAGCAAATCAAAGACGTACTCATCCTCATCGGCCGGTGAGCCGTGCACAAACTCTGCATCATCCAGGGTCACGGGACCACTCGGAAGGCTGCGAAGAAATTCAAAGTGCTCCGGGGTAAGATGGCTGCGCGTCCAGTCTGCCGCCAGCAGCGCTAGGACGTTGAATTCTTGCGGGTCAATGAGACCGCAACAGGCTTTGTCATGATTGCCGCGCACGATCAACTTGGCAAGCCTGCGGACGCGTCCGATCACCGTGTTGGGGTCGGGCCCGTATCCCACCAGGTCACCCAGGCAAACCATGCGGTCATAGCGGCCTTCCGCCACTTCCAGACTTTTTTCGAGCGCTTCGAGATTGGAATGAATATCGCTAAGGATAAGATAACGCAATCCCCCCTCCGGTACCGTCTGCATTATACGCACAGTTTAGATCACCCCGAAACGGGTTACCTGCTTCATCACTGCTGCCTGTCCAGTTATCAACTCCCAGAGCCTCGAACCACAACCAGGCACCAATGAACCCATTGGCGCCGACCTTGCTTTCGCCATTGAGCCAGTATATGTTGGCGATGGATTGAACATGACCGCACATATCTTCGTTCTTCTCCTAGCTCTTGGCACTCCCCAGGCGGGGGTGCAAGGGCGCGATGCCATAGCACTCCAGGCGGCGAAGAATGCGAGTGTCCACCGCCTAGAAGCATCATTGCCCGACAAGCATTTCGGGGTGTGGCTCCGAGAGTTGGCTGGTCCTCAGGCAAAGATCCAATGGGAGGTGAATGACTGCGGCGAGCAGACCGGCGATTCCCGATCAGACCAAGGACGGGACTTCCCGATGTGTGTAGAGGCGCAAGTTGCTTTGGTTGGAAACCGCAAATTATCTATCGCACTCAGCGTCGGAACCTTTAAAACCGGAGTCAAGGCAGGGGCAATAAGTTTCTACTCCGCGGCAGTGGTTGATCCGGGCGGGGCGGTGACCGGCATCAAAAACTTGTCGCAAGTGCCTGGAGTGATCAAGGGCATTAAGTAGTTTTCCGGCGCGCACAGATCGCAACCCTCGCCAGATCAATCGCTTACACGATCTTCTCAGCCTGGGGAAAATTCCCCGGCCGATGCGGATCTTCCACCGATACGGGCGCAATCAGCGCCGTTGCTTTCTACTTGCAACCAGTATATGCTGCCAGCGGGGCAAACATCAGAAAAGTGGATCCCGTAAAAGAGAGACCAGCCATCTGCGACTGCGGTTGTCGGGAACTAATGTTGGGGCCCCGGCAAAGGAGAACAACCAAATGACACCCACACCGCAGGCGGCGGAAGCGCCGAATCCTACTCTGGTGTTTGAAACCCTCACGGCTCACCAGCGCACGGCGGCGCTGCGTGCAGCCATTGAAATCGACCTCTTTCGAGCCATCGGCGAAGGCCCCGGCGACGTGGCCTCCCTGGCAAAGCAGTGTTCCGCCTCAGAACGCGGCGTGCGCATCCTCTGCGATTTTCTAACCATCATCGGCCTTCTGAAAAAGGACGAAAGCCGTTATCATCACAGCCCGACCAGCGCGGTCTTCTTGGACCCCCGTTCTCCCGCGTGCGTAGCCTCTACCGCGCGCTTCATGAGCAATCCCGCTATGCACGAACCTTATGAGCACCTGGCCGAAATCATCCGGAAAGGGGCCACCACGCTCCCCGGAAATGGCTCCGTGGAGCCCGAGAACCCCATCTGGGTGGAATTCGCGCACAGCATGGCTCCCATGATGGCTCCCATGGCCGCTCCTCTCGGCACAATCGTACTGGACGGGCACAACGGTCCCGTGCACGTGCTCGATATCGCCGCGGGGCACGGACTTTTCGGCATTGAAGTCGCCAAGAAAAACCCTCAAGCGCAAATCGTCGCCGTGGACTGGGCGCCCGTGCTGGAAGTCGCACACGCCAACGCCCAGAAGGCCGGCGTGGCGGATCGCTACACGCGGCTCGCGGGAAGCGCCTTTGAGGTGGAATACGGCGGGCCGTATGACATCGTCCTGCTCACCAACTTCCTTCACCACTTTGACCCGCCCACGTGCGTTCAATTACTGAAAAAGGTGCGCGGAGCCTTGAAGCCCGGAGGGCGCGCCGCGGCGTTGGAGTTTGTGCCGAATCCGGACCGCGTGTCGCCTCCCACCGCGGCCGCCTTCAGCATGGTGATGCTGGCCAGCACACCTTCCGGCGACGCCTATACCTTCAAAGTACTTGAGTCCATGTACCAAGAAGCGGGTTTCGGAGAGGTGACCGCGCACCCGGTTCCCACGGGTCCCCACACCGTGGAGGTCGGACGCAAGCAGTAAGGGTTCCCGAGTTGCTGCACGGAAATCTAGCGGACAGTCGAGCTTGCCATCAGGCGGCACTAGGCCGCTTCTACAACCAATGATCTGCGGCTAGGATCCCCCACCTTGCGGCCTTTCGCAGGGATGTGTTAACTTCAATAAGTTATAGTCTTCACAAGAGTTTTCGAGTGGGTGGGCGGTCCCGTGATCGTAGGTTACAAAGGCATTTTCCCCCGCGTCGCAGGGTCGGCGTTCGTTGCCGAAAATGCCGACTTGATCGGTGACGTGGAGATCGGCTCGGAATCGAGCGTCTGGTACCAGACCGTGCTGCGCGCCGACGTCTCTCCCATTCGCGTGGGAACCCACACCAACATTCAGGATGGGACGATTTTGCACGGCACGCGCGGCGTGCCCACCGTCCTCGGGAACTGGGTCACGGTGGGGCATCGCGTGGTCCTGCATGCCTGCCAGGTTGACGACCACTGTCTGATTGGCATGGGCGCCGTGGTTTTGAACCGCGTCCACGTGGGAGAAGGGTCAATCGTGGCGGCGGGAGCGCTGGTACCGGAAGGAACCGACATCCCGCCGGGAAGCCTCTATTTGGGCGTGCCTGCGCGCTTCGAGCGGAAGCTTTCTGAAGCCGACCGGCGTTACATCGACTCCCACGCCACCCGTTATCTGGAATACAAGGAATCCTATATGGCGGCGACGGCCAGGGAGCCGGCGCCTTAGCCTCCGCGGTACGAGGCCGGGAAATTAAAGCCCGGACGACTCCGCGCTTTGAGTCAGCGTGTCCAAGAAAACCGAATTCATCCAATCCGTCAAAGGGACCCGAGATCTTCTGCCCGGCGAAACGCCGCTGTGGCAGCGCGTGGAGGAAGAAGCTCGCCAGGTCTTCGCAGCTTACAACTTCCGCGAGATTCGCACTCCCATCCTGGAGCAGACGGCGCTGTTTGCCCGCAGCGTGGGAACCGATACCGACATCGTGACCAAAGAGATGTATACGTTCAACGACCGCGACAGCGAATCTTTGACGCTGCGTCCCGAAGCCACAGCTTCCGTGGTTCGGGCGTATATTGAACACGGTCTCTACAACGAAGGCGGCATTCAGAAGCTTTATTACTTTGGGCCGATGTTCCGGCGCGAGCGACCGCAGAAGGGACGGTACCGGCAGTTCTATCAGATCGGCGCGGAAGTCCTGGGCTCCGACCATCCGGCGATTGACGCGGAAGTCCTGGAAATGTTGATGCTGCTGCTGGAGCGCCTGGGGTTGCAGGAGCTCAAACTCCTCGTCAATTCCGTGGGCTGCCCCAAATGCCGCCCCGAATATCTGAAAAGATTGCGGCACGCTCTCGAAGGCGTCAAGGACAAGCTCTGCGCCAACTGCCAGCGCCGCTCCCACACCAATCCGCTGCGCGTGCTCGATTGCAAGGTGGAAGCCGACCAACCCATCATTGAGCAGCTTCCCCACATTCTCGACCACCTCTGCCCGGAGTGCCGGCAGCACTTTGAGTGCGTGACCAGCGAACTCGAGGAGCGCGGCGTCGCGTTTGAAATTTCACCGCGCCTGGTAAGAGGGCTCGATTATTACACTCGCACGACTTTTGAAATTGCCAGCCAAGCGCTGGGCGCACAAAACGCCCTGCTGGGCGGAGGGCGCTACGACGGGCTCTCTGAAATGCTGGGTGGGCCTCCAGCGCCGGGCTTCGGATTCGCCCTTGGCCAGGATCGGCTGATCCTGGCCGTGGAGGAAAGCGCCAAACTCGAACTGAAAGCTCCTCTGGCCGTGTACGTAGCCTGGATGGGTGAAGCCGCCCAGGGGCCGGCCAAGCGCTTGGTGCGTCAACTGCGCCGGGAAGGCATCAGCGCGGAAGTGAGCTTCCAGCCGATCAAGCTAAAAAAGTCCATGGGCATTGCCAGCAGACTCCGGGCGCGGCACACGGTCATCATCGGCGAGGAAGAGGTTTCAACCGGTCAGTACCAACTGAAGGACATGGAGACCGGCGAGCAAAAGGGCGTGGATGCGGCAGAATTGGCCGCCGCACTCAAGGAAAAACTGGTCGAGCCTGTTCGGGCCGCCGGCAAACCCTCCGCAGATTAACGGAAAGGTGAAATTTGGAACTCGATCTCCTCGGCAATAGAAGAAGAACGCACCTTTGCGGAGAGCTGCGCAAGGCTAACGCCGGACAGAAGGTTTTCGTGACGGGATGGGTGGCCCGGAGACGGGATCTGGGCAACCTGATCTTTCTTGACTTGCGCGACCACACCGGCACGGTCCAGGTGGTGCTGAACGCGGAAACAAGCCCCGAGGCCCACGCCAAAGCGGAGCAGGTCAGAGGCGAATATGTGGTGGGCGCGGAAGGTGAAGTGGTTCCGCGTTCGCCGGAAACCGTGAACAAACAGCTTTCGACCGGCGAGGTCGAGGTGAAGGCGCAAACCCTGCTGCTTCTGAACGAGGCAAAAACGCCGCCCTTTCCCATCGAGGATGAAACCCGCACGTTGGAGGAAACCCGCCTGCGCTACCGCTATCTAGACCTGCGCCGCAGCCGCATGCAGCGCAACCTCCGGCTGCGCGACCGGGCGAATCAAGTGGTGCGGCAGCACCTCGCCGGACATCGCTTCGTCGAAGTCGAAACACCCTTCATGACCCGTTCAACCCCGGAGGGCGCACGCGATTATCTAGTTCCCAGCCGAGTGCGCCAAGGACAGTTTTACGCTCTCCCTCAATCTCCGCAGCTGTTCAAGCAGTTGCTGATGATTGCCAGCTTCGACCGTTATTACCAAATCGTGCGCTGCTTCCGGGATGAAGACTTGCGCGCCGACCGGCAGCCGGAGTTCACCCAGATCGATATTGAAATGGCCTTCCCGCAGCGCGATGAGCTCTTTGAGATCATCGAGGAGCTGATGGAAAAACTTCTGGCCATCATTGAGGTCAAAATCGAGCGTCCATTCGCGCGGTTGCCCTACACGGTGGCGATGGAGAAATACGGCTCTGATAAGCCGGACCTGCGCGTCGACCTCGCCTGGCGGCGCATCGAGTTGCCGGATGGGACTTTGAATCAGCTGAAAGGGTTCCAGGTCACAAAGGCGCTGCGCGTTCCGGTCGGCGCCGGAAAATTGTCGCGCAGCCAGCTCGACCGCTACCAGCAAGGCCTTCAGGATATGGGCGCGAGCAGTACGGCGTACCTGACCGTCAGCGAAGCAGGAGTTCAATCGCGGCTCCAGAAGGCCGTTGGGGAGGAAGGTCTCAAACAAATTGTGGCAGCGGTAGAAGCGCAGCCTGGTGACTTGGTCATTTTGATCGGGGCGGACTCGGACGACCGCGCGAAAACTCATAGTCTCGACGAAGCGTCCGGCTGGCTGCGCCTGGAACTGGCACGGAAGCTGGAGCTGATCCAGCCCGGCCTGTGGAGTTTTGCATGGATCGTCGATTTCCCGATGTTTGATTACGACCCCAAAGAGAAACGCTACGTTGCCATGCACCATCCATTCACTTCGCCGCGCGAAGAAGACATGGCCAAGCTCGAATCGGACCCGGCCAGCGTCAAGGCGCTTGCTTACGACCTTGTCCTGAACGGCCAGGAGATCGGCGGCGGCTCCATCCGTATGCACCGCCGCGACATCCAGCAGCGGGTTTTCAAGGTGCTGGGATTGAGCGAGGAAAAAGCCCGCGAGCGGTTCGGATTTTTTATGGACGCTCTCGAATACGGCGCGCCGCCCCACGGCGGTATCGCCCTGGGAGACGACCGCCTGGTGGCGCTGATGGCGGGGGAATCGAGCATCCGTGAAGTGATTGCCTTCCCCAAGACCGCCAGCGCCGTGGACCTGATGTGCGACGCCCCGGCCGGCGTCGATCCCGATCAACTGGCGGAACTGGGAATCGGCATCAAGAAAACTTAAGCTATCGCATGGTGGGCTCATAAAACTTTTGAAAAACCGCAGCCGAATTGCTTCATCTTCATTAGGGCGGTGACCGGTCAATGACCCCATCAGGCAATCATTAATTTCATGTCTGTAATCCGCATCCTTCCCGAAAAAGTCGCCAACAAGATTGCGGCGGGCGAAGTGGTCGAGCGTCCGGCGTCTGTGGCAAAGGAACTCGTCGAGAATTCCCTGGATGCGGGCGCGCGTGAAGTCGAAGTCCACGTGGAAAGCGGCGGCAAGCGGCTCATTCGGGTTGCCGACGATGGCTGCGGCATGACGCGCGACGACACTCTGCTGGCCTTCGAACGCCACGCCACCAGCAAAATTAAGTCCGCCGAAGACCTGGACGAAATTGCGACCTTGGGATTCCGCGGCGAGGCGCTGCCCTCAATCGCCGCCGTGTCGCGACTGGACCTGGAGACCCGCCATGCCTCGGAGGCCGTGGGAACTCGCCTGGAGATTTCCGGCGGAACGCTCCGGAACGTCAAAGACGCCGTCCGGCCGCCCGGAACCAAACTTGAGGTTCAGAGCCTCTTTTACAACACGCCTGCGCGCCGCAAGTTTCTGCGCTCTGAGTCTACTGAGCTGGGGCACATTGCTTCCATGGTGACTCATTACTCCCTCGCGCATCCGGACAAGGCCTTTCGCCTGACGTCCCTCAATAACGAGATTCTCAAAGCCTCTCCCGTAGCTAGCCATCGAGAGCGCCTCTATCAGGTGATGGGTGGCCAGATGCTGGAGCAACTGGTGGAGTTCGGCCCCCTCGAGCGCCCAATGCCAAGATTCGGTCCGCCAGACCTTCATCCAGACTCTGAAACAGAAGCCGCTGCTGATGAGCCCCCGGTTTTCACGGTCTTTGGCTTCGCCTCGCGGCCGGAAGTTCACAAGCTCAACCGGAATCAGATCTACTTTTTCGTCAACCGCCGTCTGGTCCGCGACCGGCTGGTTCTGCACGCGCTCACAGAGGCTTACCGGAACATCCTGCCGGCGGGCGTCTTCCCGGTGGCGCTGATCTTTCTGGATCTTCCCTCGAGCGAAGTAGACGTCAACGTCCATCCGTCCAAGGCCGAGGTGCGGTTTCGCAATGGGAACTTTGTGCATGACTTGGTTCGCGATTCCGTTCTTCAAGCCCTGAGGTCAGCCCGGCCCATTGCCGCGTTCCCGATTCCCAAGCAGGACTCCGCAGCAGAAGCTGTGGAGACTGCTCCGGCAAGGCAAAATTTCGGGACTTATGCCGGGAGACAGCCGGCGGCTTCCCGGCCAGCCCGGACCGGGAGTTTTCAACTCTCGGCGCCGCGGCCGAACGCTGGAACGAGTTACCTTCCGCTGGCCGAGGCTGCGCTCTCAACCTACGGTCCGCCGCGGGAATCCTGGTCGGTTCCCTGCCCGACGGCGACCGCTGGGGAGTCCCAAGCTGGAGAACTCCCCGCCGACCTTCTGCCCCTGGGGCAGATTCAGTCCAGTTTTATCGTAGCCACCAACCCGGAAGGTTTGTGGATCATTGACCAGCACGTGGCCCATGAACGGATCTTATTCGAGCGCCATCTTCGCCAGCGTCAATCGAGCAAGCTGGAAGGCCAACGGCTGCTGCTGCCCATTGTGGTGGAACTTAAGCCGGAGCAACGCGTGACCTATGAAAGCGTCGCCGAAGAACTGGCGGCCAACGGCTTTGAGGTGGAACCCTTCGGCCAGGGCAGCCTTGCCGTAAAAGCCGCGCCCGCGGACATCCACGCCGACCACGTGGAAAAATTGGTTCGGGAAATCCTGGAGAGCCTGGAGCAGGAAGCGCGGGGCCTTTCGATCGATGAGTTGCGGCGCAGGATTGCGGCCTCGGTCGCCTGCCACGCGGCGATCAAAATCAACATGCCGCTCGATCAGGAGAAGATGGGCTGGCTGCTGGCAGAACTGAGCAAGACCGATTGTCCCATGACCTGTCCGCACGGGCGGCCCGTGGTCTTGCGGTATGACATGAAGGAGATTCAAAAGGCCTTCAAGCGCATCTGAAGTTTAACTCCCGACGGAATTCCTTTCCGGCGCAAATTCGAGAAGACGGGCCTGGAGCCGAACGAGCCACAAATGACAAAGCCCCTGGTGATTACCATCGACGGTCCGGCCGGCGCCGGAAAAAGCACCGTAGCCCGCATGCTGGCCGCGCGCCTGGACCTTGCGTACGTGGATAGCGGTGCAACCTACCGCGCCGCCGCGCTTAAGACGCTCCAGTGCCACGTGGCTCCCGGCGACCAGAATGAAATCGGTCAGGTGGTGAGCTCAGCGGAAATCAAATTCGTCGTGAGCAGCCGGCAGCCGCAGGTGCTGCTGGACGGCAAGGACGTCACGTCGGAGATCCGCGGCCCGGAAGTAACGCTTGCCGCGGCGCGCGTTTCTCGCCTGCCGGAGGTGCGCAAAAAACTGATCGGCTTGCAAAGGTCGCTGGTGGCAGGACGCGGAGTGGTAATGGAAGGGCGCGACATCGGCACAGTGGTCTTTCCCGACGCCCCGCTGAAAATTTTCCTCAAAGCAGACCCGGAAGAACGCGCGCAGCGCCGGCTTGAACAGAACCACCAGGAAGGACGGGGCTCTACCTTAAAAGAAACGATTTCTGAAATTTCCAACCGCGACCAACTGGACGCGCAAAGAAAAGTCTCGCCGCTCGTCGCCGCCGAGGACGCGCACGTGATCGACTCAACGCACTTAACCGCCGAGCAGGTTGTGGAAGAGATTTTGGAATTGGCCCGCCGCAAGAAGCTGCTGGCCACGCCGTAGCTTCAGAGGAAAACCGCGCTCTTTACGACCGTCCGCCCCCGCCGTTGCTCATCGAGGAAAGAAACTCCGCATTGCTCTTGGTCTTGGAGAGCTTGTCGATAATAAGCTCCATGCTTTCGACCGGAGACAGCGGGTTCAGCACCTTGCGGAGGACCCAGATGCGGTTGAGTTCGTCTTTTGGCACCAGAAGTTCCTCTTTCCGCGTGCCCGACTTATTGATTTCGATGGCCGGGAAGACGCGCTTGTCGACCAGCTTGCGGTCGAGGTGTACTTCCATGTTGCCGGTGCCCTTGAACTCTTCGAAGATGACGTCATCCATACGGCTTCCGGTGTCAATCAGCGCCGTGGCGATGATCGTCAGGCTGCCGCCTTCTTCAATGTTGCGGGCGGAACCGAAAAAGCGCTTGGGACGCTGCAGAGCGTTGGAGTCGACGCCGCCGGAGAGCACCTTGCCGGAAGGCGGCACCACCGTGTTGTAGGCGCGCGCCAGGCGGGTGATGGAATCGAGCAGAATCACCACGTCCCGCTTGTGCTCGACCAGCCGCTTGGCCTTCTCAATCACCATTTCCGCCACCTGAACGTGCCGGGCGGCAGGCTCGTCAAACGTGGAGCTAATGACCTCGCCCTCCACCGTTCGCTGCATGTCGGTCACTTCCTCCGGCCGCTCGTCAATGAGCAGCACGATCAGGGTGACTTCCGGATGGTTCGTCGTAACGGAGTTGGCAATGGTCTGCAACAGCATCGTCTTGCCAGTACGCGGAGGAGAAACGATCAGTCCGCGCTGGCCTTTGCCGATGGGCGTCAGGAGATCCAGAACCCGGCCGGAAATATTGTCCTTAGCCGTTTCCAGGCGCAGCCGCTCCTCGGGGTAGAGGGGGGTCAGGTTGTCGAAAAAGATCTTGTTCCGCGCCTCGTCGGGAGGCTCAAAGTTGATGGCCTCCACCTTGATCAGCGCAAAATAGCGCTCACCCTCTTTGGGCGGGCGGATCTGCCCCGAGACGGTGTCGCCGGTGCGCAGGTCAAACTTGCGAATCTGCGACGGTGAAACATAAATATCATCCGGACCCGGCAGATAATTGTAATCCGGAGCGCGCAAGAAGCCGAAGCCGTCGGGAAGGCACTCGAGCACGCCTTCGGAGAAGATGAGACCGGCCTTTTCGGTCTGCGCCTGGAGGATCTTAAAGATCAGCTCCTGCTTGCGCATGCCGGTGGCGCCAACCACACCCAGGTCTTTAGCCACCTGGGTCAAGGTGGCGATGTTCATCTCCTTCAGCTTGGCGATGTCGAGGACTTCGCTCTTTTCCAGCTCCTCAATCTTTTCTTCTTGCACAACAACTGGCTTTTCTTCCTGTTTTTTGGACGGCATGTTACTCTCTCAGCTTCAATTTAAGTTTAGAATCCGCTCAGGGATTCCCTTTCTGCTATGGATGAATCCTGTTGACCTTGCCTTGTGGTGACTCCGGGACAACCGGGCGGCGGATCAAAGGGCAAGTGAACAGGGTTTTATATCGTGCAGTCCGCGATCGTGGTTTCCGGAATTTATCAATGCGAATTGGCTTGAATGAATCGGTGCTTAATGTATGCAGTAAGAAAGACTCAATTCCCGCATTCAGCGGACTCTATTCTTGGGCGCCTTGCTTGAGAGGTCCAGTCCCCGGCCCCAAGGTACACTCCTAGTTGGTCAGAGATTCGCGGTCCACATCGAGCGGAGGCTCAAGCCCCTGGGCTTCCTGCGGCTCGGCCGCAAGCGATGCAATTCCCTCAATCTTCCGTTCCAGCGCCAAGTCGATCACCTCGTCCATCGTCTCGACAAAGCGGATAGCGACGTCTTCCTGAATATTGGCTGGAATCTCGGAAAGGTCTTTTTCGTTGTCGCGCGGCAAAAGCACCGTACGGCTGCCGGCGCGGTGTGCCGCCAGAATTTTTTCCTTCACGCCTCCGATGGGAAGCACCTTGCCCCGCAAAGTAATTTCCCCGGTCATGGCGATATCGCGGCTGACGGGAATTTTGGTCAGCGCGCTGATCACTGCGGTCGCCAGGGTAATTCCGGCGGAAGGACCGTCTTTGGGAATAGCTCCCTCCGGGATGTGGATATGAATATCCAGCCGGCGATAAAAATCGGGCGGCAAGCCCAGGCGTGAAGCGCGGGCTCGTACGTAACTCAAAGCGGCCTGGGCCGACTCTTGCATCACTTCGCCCAGCTTCCCCGTCAGAGTCAGCTTGCCCTTGCCGGGCATCACGGTGGCTTCGATATTGAGGATTTCGCCTCCAACTTCGGTCCAGGCCAAACCCGTCGCCAAGCCCACCTCATTCTTCTCTTCGGCACGGGTATCCCTGAACTTGATCACACCCAGGTATTCATGGACGTTTTCCGCATCGACAACCACTTTAAGGTCCCGGCCCTCCTGAACAACCTTCCGGGCCACCTTACGGCTGATGTTGGAAATCTCCCGCTCCAGGTTTCTGACCCCGGCCTCCCGCGTATAATTGCGGATAATTCCCAGCACCGCGCTGTCGGTGAAGGTCAGGTTCTCTTCTTTCAACCCCGTGGCCTCGCGCTGCTTGCGAATCAGAAAGCGTTTGGCGATTTCCAGCTTCTCCGCTTCCGTATAGCCGGAGAGGCGCAGGATCTCCATGCGGTCCTGGAGGGGCTGCGGAATGGTGTGGATAACGTTGGCAGTGGTAATAAAAAAGACTTTGGAAAGGTCGTACTCGACATCCAGGTAATGATCCGCGAACATGTAATTCTGCTCGGGATCCAGAACCTCCAGCAGCGCCGCAGAGGGGTCGCCCCGAAAGTCCATGCTCATCTTGTCCACTTCGTCCAGCAGGAAGACCGGGTTGGTGGTGCCACCCTTCTTCATCATCTGGATGATTTGTCCGGGTAGTGCGCCAATATAGGTTCTGCGATGGCCGCGGATCTCCGCTTCATCCCGGACGCCGCCCAACGACAGCCTCACAAACTTGCGCCCCGTGGCGCGGGCGATGGAACGTCCCAGCGAGGTTTTGCCCACTCCCGGCGGCCCCACAAAGCAGAGAATGGACCCGCGCGGAGTCTTAACGAGCTGCCGCACCGCCAGAAATTCCAGGATGCGCTCCTTGATCTTCTCCAGCCCGTAGTGGTCTTCTTCCAGAATCTTCTCAGCGCGCCGGATGTCCCGGATTTCTTTCGATTTCTTTTTCCAAGGCACCGCCAGCAGCCAGTCCAGGTAATTGCGTGAAACGGTGGACTCGGCGGACATGGGAGGCATCAATTCCAACCGCTTCAGTTCCGAGAGGGCTTTTTCATGAGCGTCCTTGCTCATGCCTGCCGCCTCGATCTTCTTCTTAAGCTCGTCGATTTCGCTCTTTTCGTTCCGCCCCAGCTCTTTCTGGATCGCCTTGATCTTCTCATTCAAGTAATACTCGCGCTGGGCGCGTTCCATCTGGCGCTTGACGCGGCCTTGAATGGAGCGGTCCACGTTGAGCTTCTCGATCTCGATATCCAGGATGTCCGCCAGCCGCGTCAGCCGGTCCACCGGATCAAAAAGCTCCAGCAGTTCCTGCTTCTCTTCGATGCTGACATTCAGGTTGGCAGCCACAGTGTCCGTGAACTTGCTGATCTCCTCCACCTTCGCGGCGGCGATCATCGTCTCGTAGTTCAGGCTCTGGGAAAGTTTGACGTATTGCTCAAACAGAGAAACCACCCGCTGCACAAGCTGTTCAAGGCTGGGCGTGCTCACGCTGCGGAAGGTGGCCGTCTTCACCGTGGCGTGGAAGAAACCTTCGTCGTTCGAGATCTTCACGACCTTGCCGCGCTCGCTGCCTTCCACCAGCACCTTGATGTTCCCATCCGGCAGCTTGAGGCTTTGAATAATGTTGGAGACCGTCCCCACCTGATAGATATCGCCTGGCTTCGGGTCATCGACCGAGGCATCGTGCTGGGTGGCAAGAAAGATCTTCTTGTCTCCCGCCAGGGCCTCCTCGAGCGCGTGAATCGAGCTCTCCCGCCCCACCACAAACGGCGTCATCATGTACGGAAAGATGACCACGTCCCGGATGGGCATCATTGGCAAAACGCGTGTTTCAGCTTTTTCGCGGCCTGAGAACATATTGGAATCCATTAACTCGCCTTCTCAAAGAGTCCCGGGTCAAAGATAATCTCGTGCTTTTGAACCATTTCTTCCGTCACCGTAAACTCCCGCAAGGTCCGCTGGCTGGGCAGGTGATACATCAAGTCCAGCATCAGATCCTCCAGGATCATGCGCAGGCCCCGAGCTCCAACCTTCCGCTCCAAGGCCTGGACGGCAATCCTTCGCAGCGCACCGTCCGAAAACCGCAGCTTGACGTTCTCGTACTCAAACAGCCGTTGGTACTGGCGGATAAGCGCATTCTTAGGCTGCACCAGAATTTCTACCAGCGCTTGCTCGTCCAAGTCGCCCAACACGCTGACGACCGGAAGCCGTCCCACAAATTCCGGGATCAGGCCGTACCGGATCAGGTCCATCGGCTGGACCTGCTCCAGAAGCTCGATATTGCGCCGATTGGGAAGCACTTCCGGGGTCTCCTGGGTGGTATGGAATCCCAGAGACTTCTTGCCGATCCGGCGTTCGATAATCTTTTCCAGCCCCACAAAGGCGCCCCCGCAAATGAACAGCACGTCTGTGGTATCCACGGGCGTGAATTCCTGGTGGGGGTGTTTGCGCCCGCCCTGGGGAGGAACGTTGGCGACCGTCCCTTCCAAAATTTTCAGCAGGGCCTGCTGCACGCCCTCGCCCGAGACGTCTCGGGTGATGGAAGGGTTTTCATCCTTCCTCGAAACCTTATCAATCTCATCGATGTAAATAATTCCCTGCTGGGCGCGCTGCACGTCACCCTGGGCGTTCTGGAGCAGCTTGAGAATCACATTCTCAACATCTTCGCCTACGTAGCCGGCCTCCGTCAGCGTCGTCGCATCCACAATTGCAAAGGGAACTTCGAGCAGGCGAGCCAGCGTTTGGGCCAAGAGCGTCTTTCCTGTGCCCGTGGGTCCGATCAGCAGGATGTTTGACTTGGTTAGTTCCACATCATTGCGCACCTTGGTCAGCATGATGCGCTTGTAGTGATTGTAGACGGCGACCGCCAGCTTCTTTTTCGTCTTATCCTGTCCGATCACATACTCATCGAGGAAACGCTTGACTTCCGCGGGGCGAGGCAGCTTGGCTTGAGCCGTGGGAACGCGCTCCGCCTGGTCTTCCTCCAGGATGGTGTTGCAGATGCCCACGCACTCGTCGCAGATATAGGCCCGCGGATGATCACCGGGAGAGGAGATCAACTTGCCTACCGAGTCTTGGGTCTTTTGGCAAAAGGAGCACCGAAGGATTTCGTCGGAAACCAGTCGTTTCAAGAATGGCTCCTTTCCTTACTTGTGCTTGTGAATGATCTCATCGACAATGCCGTATTCCCGAGCTTGTTGGGCGCTCATCCAAAAATCACGTTCCACGTCATGCTCAATTTTTTCGAGCGGCTGTCCGCTATGCTTTGCCATGATTTCATTCAGGCTGGCCCGGATCCGCAGAATCTCCCGGGCGTGAATATCAATATCGGTGGCTTGGCCGGAAAGTCCGCCCATCGTCGGCTGGTGGATCAGGACGCGAGAGTTCGGCAGGGCGAAGCGCTTGCCATGGGTCCCGGCGGAAAGCAGCAGGGCTGCGACGCTGGCCGCCTGTCCGATGCAGATCGTGGCTACGTCAGGCCGAATAAACTGAATCGTGTCGTAAATCGCCATGCCGGCTGTGACAACTCCCCCTGGAGAGTTAATATACAACGAAACATCCTTCTCCGGGTCCTCCGCCTCCAGGAACAGCAGCTGAGCGGTCACCAGATTCGCCACATTATCGTCAATGGGCGTCCCGATAAAAATGATATTGTCGCGAAGGAGCCGGGAATAGATGTCGTAGGCCCGCTCGCCGCGGTTCGTCTGCTCAACCACCATGGGGATCAGTGTCATCTTCGGTCTCTCGATACAAATTTCATCGCTTTTATCCGGCCTCAGCTTTTCTCTTGATCGCTTGCAGGTTCAGTTTTCGGATTGATCCTGGCAGTTTGGTGGATGAGATCAAGGGCCTTCTGATGGCGGAGCTTCTGACTGATTCTAGAAAGATTACCTTCGCGTGTCAAGCGCGTTTTCAGCGCAGCGGGGGCCTCGCGGTGTTCCTCAGCCATATCACGAATGACGGCGTCCAATTCGTCGTCCGCAACCTCAATACCTTCCTTATCGGCAATTTTTTCAAGGATCAACGACCCGCGGACGTCTTTTTCAGCGTCGGGCTTTGAATCCTCTCGGAGCTTCCGCCAATCCACCTCAACCGTCCGGGGATCAATGCCCTGCGCCATCAGGCGGCTCAGCAGCCGGTCCAGCTTGGCGTCAATCTGCGCCTCAACCATTATTTCGGGCACGGGAAATTCATGCTGGCTGACAAGCTGTTCCAGGAGTTTCTGCTTCGCCCCAGCCTCCACCTCGTGCTTCTTTCGCTCCGCAACGTTCTCGGCGACCTTTGCCTTTAGCTCCTCCAAGGTCTTGTACTCGCTGACGGACTTTGCAAACTCGTCGTCAAGCGCCGGAACAACCTTCTTCTTAATGCCCTGAATTTCTATCCGGTAAGCAATCGTCTTGCCGGCCAGCGATTTTTTGGCATAGTCGCCGGCATACGCTACCTGAAACTCGCGGACCTCCCCGGGCTTCGTGCCCCGCAAATTCTCTGTGAAATCGGCCACCGTCCCGTCGCCCGCCAGATGCACCATCACGTCATGAGCCTCGATCGGTTCCGCCTTCGGATCTCCAACCTCCTGCCCGTGATAGTTCACAATCACGTAGTCGTCGTCCGCGGCAGCCCGGTCTTCCACCACTTCAAAAGCGGCGGCCCTCTCCTGCAAACGCTCAAGGGTTTGGGAAAGGTCGCTTTCCGTCACCTCGGAAGATTCGCTCTCAACCTCAAGCCCTTTGTACTCCTTGAGCTCGAAGTCGGGCAAGATTTCAAACGCTGCCTTGCAGGTCAGGGGTTGGTCCTCCGCAAACTTCACGTCACTAAAGCGCGGCTGCCCCACCACCGACATCTTCTGGTCCTTGATAGCCGTCTCAAAGTACTTGGGCAAAAGCGACTGGAGGATCTCGCTGCGGATATCTTCCTCAAAGCGGCGACGGATCAGCGACGCTGGAGCATGGCCCGGGCGAAACCCGGGAATGCGAGCCACGCGCCGATATTGCGCGGTGACCGCCTTTGCCTCTTGCTGGACGATATCGGGTGGTACTTCGATTACCAACTCTTTTTTGCAGGTCTCAGAGTCCACAATCCTCCTCGGACGATTTTTGCGATTGAAAGAGAACGGTGAGGTGGTCCTTTACACCTGAAGGAACATGCTGGTCCCGAAAAAACGCCCTTTCCGGAACCCCAAAGAAAAAGTATAGCATACGCCCTTCGCCTGTCAACGTGCTAATTCCATGAAATTCATGGAACTTTAGTAGCGCCCCCTTTCGCGCTGCGAGAAGGCTTCACGGGGACCAGCGAGCGCCGGAAACCATCTCCAACCGGCGGCCCTTAGCCCACCGAGAGGAGAAAATAAGAACCGGCAAAATCCACCCAAGCATTTCCACCGTGCTTGCTTAGTTTAGATGCTCGTCGGCCGGGAGAGTTTCTTGGGCCGTCAGGAGCGGACTTTATCAGACTGGTTTAATTAGACCTTAATCGCCCGCGTGATATAATAAATGTGACGAACTGGCCGCATTATGGCTTCCGGCGGCCGCTGGGGAAAGAATTCCAGCTGTTCAGATTCAGCAACGCGGAGACGACCTTATATGGGTGTAGATTATTTTGAAAAAGTCTGGCACAACGGGGAATTCATTCCCTGGAATGATGCGACTATTCATGTCGCGTCTCATGTGGTCAGCTATGCTTCCAGCCTGTTTGAAGGAATTCGCTGCTACGAAACTCCGCAAGGCGCGGCCATCTTCCGGGTGAACGAACACATTAATCGCTTGGTTGATTCCTGCAGGATCTACCGCATCGAGCCGGAGTACACTCGCGAGCAGCTCCGGCAGGCGATGCTGGACTTGATCCGTGTCAACAGCATCCACGCTTGCTACATCCGTCCGATCATTTTCCGGGGTTACGGCGATGTCGGAGTTAGCGCGCTGAACAATCCTGTGGAGATCTATCTATTGGCCTGGAAGTGGGGCAAGTACCTGGGCGCGGAAGCCCTGAACCACGGCGTGGACGTCTGCATCTCTTCCTGGAACCGCATGGCCCCGAACACGATGCCTTCCATGGCCAAGGCTGCGTCCAATTATATGAACGCCCAGTTGATCAAAATGGAAGCCATCGCCAACGGCTACGTCGAGGGAATCGCGCTCGACCACAACGGGAACATCAGTGAAGGCAGCGGCGAAAATATCTTTGTCGTGCGCGAGGGGAAGATGTTCACCCCTTCCCTCGGCTCCTCTGTCCTGCCCGGCATCACTCGCTCTTCCATTATCACCCTGGCGGAGGAAGCTGGCATTCCGGTCGTCGAGCAGGATTTGCCGCGCGAGATTCTTTACATTGCCGACGAAGTCTTCTTCACCGGCACGGCCGCCGAGGTCACACCGGTCCGCTCCGTCGATCGTATCAAGGTGGGCAAGGGAGAGCCGGGGCCCATCACGAAGAAACTCCAGGAACGCTTTCTGAGCATCGTTCAGGGCAAGGCCGAAGACAAATTCGGCTGGCTCACCTATAGCGGCCAGACCGTGACCGCCTCTCGCTGATCCCACGTCCGGCCCGCGCACGAATGGCGGGCGGAAGTGCAACCCTTCTCTATCTCCGTTCTTTAGAATCATAGCAACCGCTGGGCGTGGATGTGGTCAGGGATCCACCTTCCACGCTCAAGCGGCCGCCCCCAGCAACCGATGAATTAAGCTGCAGAGGCGTAGTTGCGCCCGGGGCGGGTCCGTTCTTGCAGGCGCTTCAGGGCGCGCTCACGTGCCGAATTTCCGGGCGATTGAGGTTCACCGTGAACATTGATGAGCTTTTGCGCACGGCCTGTGAAAACAAGGCCTCGGACCTTCATCTGAAGGTGGGCAACTATCCTTACGTCCGGGTGGACGGCCAGCTGAGAGCTTTGACGGAATACTCGCGCATCTCCGGCGAGGACATGGTAAGCATGGCCTTCAGCATGATGAGCAGCCGCCAAAAACAGAAATTCAAGGAGAACAACGAACTGGATATGTCCCACGGCGTGGCCGGCCTGGGCCGCTTCCGCGTCAACCTCTTCCAGCAGCGCGGCAACGTGGGCATGGTGCTGCGGGTGATTCCCACCAAGATCCGCACCCTGGAAGAGCTCTTCCTTCCCCTCGTCATCGAGAAGGTCTGCCAGGAGACGCGCGGCTTGGTCCTGGTAACCGGAACCACGGGAAGCGGCAAGACAACGACGCTCGCCGCCATGGTGGACCGCATCAACTCCTCCCGGACCGACCACATCATTACGATTGAAGATCCCATCGAGTTCCTGCACCGCGACAAGAAGGGCTTTGTCAACCAGCGGGAAGTGGAGGTGGACACGGCGAGCTTTGGCGGAGCGCTGCGCGCCGCCCTCCGCCAGGACCCCGACGTGATCCTGGTGGGCGAGATGAGGGACCTGGAGACGATTCACACGGCCCTTGTGGCGGCGGAAACAGGGCACTTGGTCTTATCGACCCTCCACACCCTGGACGCCACCGAAACGATTCAACGCGTCATTGCGGTTTTTCCGCCCCCCGAGCAGAAACAGATCCGCCTGCTGCTGGCCTCCACGCTGAAAGCCATCATCTCCCAGCGCCTGATCCGCAAAGCGGACGGCATCGGACGGGTTCCGGCGGCGGAGATTCTGGTTGCCACAGAATACATTCGGGACTGCATTATCAATCCTGAAAAGACCCGCCTGATCCGCGAGGCCGTTGCCTCGGGCGTTTCCCAGTACGGCATGCAAACCTTTGACCAGTCGATCTACGATCTGTACACTAAGGGTTTGATTACACTCGAGGAAGCGCTCTCCCACGCATCTAACGCCGACGAGTTCAAGCTGCGCATCGCCGGCATTCGCACCACCACTGACGCCGCGCGGGATGAGATGGAAAGAGCAACCCAGGTGGACCGTTTTGCAACCTAGAGGCGCCCCTCGCGATCCCCTCCAGACAGCGCTTGCCATGCTGTCGCGGCGGCCTTACTCCATTGCCGATCTGCGCCGCTCCCTGGAAAAGAAGTTCCCTTCCGAAGACTTATCCCCGGCCATCGCACGCCTGCGCGAGCTCGGCTACCTGGACGACCGGAAGTATGCGGAAGGGCTGGCGCTCTCGCTCGCCCGGAATCGCTCCTACGGCCCCCATCGCATCCGGCGGGAACTGAAGAGCAAGCTCGTCGATTACCGCGAGATTGAAGCCGCCGTGGAAAAGGCCTTTGAGTCCGTCAACGAACGCCAGCTGCTGAAACAGACGATCCAGAAGAAAACTCGCACGCTCCGCAAGCCCTTGACCCGCGCCAAACTCGCCTCCCTTTGCCAAAGCCTCATTCGCCGGGGATTCCGCGCTGATGATATTATGAAAGCGGTGCGCGAAAGCCCTGAGCTCAAGCCTGTCCGCGGCGACCGCCTCACCGAAGCCGATCTCGAAGAAGGCCAGGAAGGGTCGTAAACAAGGACGGTCCCTGCGTGCTGAGTTCTAAGGTTAAAGGATGGACGAGTCGTACGGTCCACATCTGAATTCCTAATTTGCTTATGAAATCGAACGAAATAAGAAGCCGTTTTTTAAAGTTCTTTGAGGAGCGCGGCCACCGTCCGGTGCGCTCCGCGTCGCTGGTTCCGACGAACGACCCGACGCTGCTCTTCACCAACGCCGGCATGAACCAGTTCAAGGATGTTTTCCTGGGCCGCGAGAAGCGCGACTACACGCGCGCCTGCTCCTCGCAAAAGTGTGTCCGGGCGGGCGGCAAGCACAACGATCTGGAACAGGTGGGCCGCACCACGCGCCATCACACTTTTTTTGAAATGCTGGGAAATTTCTCCTTCGGCGACTACTTCAAACCGGAGGTGATTCCCTGGGCCTGGGAGCTGATCACCAAGGCTTTTGCCATCCCCAAAGAAAAGCTCTATGTCACGGTCTTCCGCGAAGACGATGAAGCCGAAGAGCTATGGGCCAAAATCGTTCCGCGCGACCGAATCTTCCGCTGCGATGAAAAAGACAATTTCTGGGCGATGGGCGAGACCGGCCCCTGCGGTCCCTGCTCGGAGATTCACTATGACGTGGGTCCCGCCGCCAGCGACCAGGGTCATAAGGATTGCAAGTTTCCCTGCGACTGCGGGCGCTACGTGGAGCTTTGGAACCTGGTCTTCATGCAGTTCAACCGCGACGACCAGGGCAACATGACTCCCCTGCCCCGGCCCTCCATCGATACCGGAGCGGGGCTCGAGCGCCTCGCGGCGGTTCTGCAGGGCAAGATCTCGAATTTCGAAACCGATCTGTTTCGTCCCTTGATCGAGGAAGCGGCGGCGCTCGCCAACGTCGAGTACGGAGCGAACCACGATACCGACGTCTCCCTGCGCATCA
>JBJKQF010000263.1:0-8353 GCA_046705545.1 Terriglobia bacterium | reverse complement strand
AATGCGCTCCCAGTCGAGCGAGCCAAACTCCTTCCACTCCGTGACCAGCAGTAAGGCATCTGCGTTCTGGGCGACCGCGTACGGTTCCTGCTGGTAATTGATCTGGGGAAAGACTTCACGTGCTCTGTCCATCGCTGCGGGATCGTAGGCGGAGATTTGAGCGCCTTCCGACAGGAAACGGCGGATCAGTTCGATGGCGGGAGCAAAGCGAATGTCGTCGGTGTTGGGCTTGAAAGCGAGTCCCAAGAAACCCAAACGCTTGTTTTTGACGACCCAGAGGGAGTTTCGCGTCTTCTCCACAAAGCGGTCGATGCGCTGCTTGTTAATCCGTTCGGCTTCTTTGAGCAAAGCGAAATCAATCCCGGATCGCTCAGCCAGGCGGATGAACGCCTGAATATCCTTGGGAAAACAGAAGCCGCCAAATCCCAGGCCCGCTCGCAAGAAGGCTGGACTGATGCGTGGGTCTAGACCCATGGCGCGGGTTACCTCTTCCACGTTGGCTCCCAAGCGCTCACACATATCCGCGATGGCGTTGGCGTAAGATATCTTGAGTGCGAGGTAGGAGTTTGAGGCGTGTTTGATGAGTTCGGCGCTGTTAATGGTGGTCACCAGGAAATGCGGCTTCTCATGAGGAGGACATTTCGGGGTATGAACCGGGCACTTGAATTTTCCGTCGAGAATCGGCTCGTAAATCTCCCGAAGCTGCTGTTCTACAGAGTCGTCATCCACGCCGACGACGATGCGGTCAGGGTGTAGAAAGTCCTCAACGGCCGTGCCCTCGCGCAGGAACTCGGGATTCGACGCGATGCGAAAACTGATCCCGGTCTTGCGCCCGTAAACAGCCAGCGCCTGCTGAAGCTTCCGGCCGGTTTGTACCGGAACAGTGCTCTTTTCGACCACCAGCTTTGGTTGCTTAGACTCAGTCGCGATCACGCGCGCCACGGAGTCGATCGCGGAAAGATCGGCGTCGCCGTTTTCAAGCGGCGGGGTGCCCACACAGATGAAAATGGCATCGCCGGACCGAATGGCCAGCGCCGCATCATCTGTAAAAGTAAGCCGTCCTGATTTGCGGTTTGACGCCAGAATTTCGTCCAAATGAAGCTCATAGATCGGTGTCTGCCCCTTGTTGAGGCGGGTAATTTTTGAAGTGTCCTTATCAGTACAGATGACATGATGGCCTGCTTCAGCCAGGCAGGCGCCAGTTACCAAGCCTACATATCCACAACCAATGATTGAAATCTTCACTCCGAATCTCCCTGAACCTAGAAACTTTAAGCCTTGCCGTGCGCAGCGGGCGAAAAGCGCTCTTGTGATTTGCGAGCCGCCACCTGCAGGATTTCGTAATGACAGGTACAAACCCTGCGAGGTCCCGCGGGCCTACAAACATGGCCTGCTGACAAACTTTAAAGAAGCTTACTCGGTTTGACAAGTGTATTTATGGCTAAGCAGAACGAGCAGGTGCTTGCTGTCGTGATATTTAGGTGCTGCCCAGTGAGAAGATAAGGGATCAGTGTTTGCACGGTGAGCAGCAGCTTAGGGGCCTCAGTTTCAGCTTGCGATTGCTGCCGAAGAGAACGAGAATGGCACTCTTTCCGCTGCCTGGCATGAACCCCTAATAGTGGTTGCAGGCGGTGGGATGGGACCGAGGCGCAAGATTGGGAGCATTATCATCCTGAGTCCAGAGGAGAAACTACAATGTCATCTCCCGCAGAAAGACCGATCCGCAGCAAGGCCGATGTCACTGTGGCGATAAAGGCGCTGTCCAATTGGGGGCGCTGGGGAAAAGATGATCAGTACGGCGCTCTGAACCTGATCACTCCGGAAAAGCGCTGTAAGGCAGCGCAGGAGGTGAAGGAAGGAATCTCCTTCTCACTGGCTCACAACGTCATAACCCAATACGCCTTTCTCACGCCTCCCTTTGAGCACCGAATGGTCGAGACGGGGGTTGATCCCGGCAGTGGTTCGGCAGGCGACGTTTTTACCATACGTGTTCATGGTTATACGGAGACGCACCTGGACGCTCTCAGCCACGTCTTTTACGACGGGCAGATGTACAACGGTTTCTCGCAGCAAGAAGTGACAGAAAAGGGCTGCGGAAAACTCGCCGTCCTGGAAATGAAGAGCGGAATTTTTACGCGCGGCGTCCTGATGGATTTTCCGGCACTCTTCGGCATGAAATTTCTGGATGGCAAGCGCGCCATCTTCCCGTCTGACCTAGCCGGTTGGGAAAAAGCGACTGGCGTTCAGGTCGAAAGCGGGGATGCTGTTTTCATTCGCACAGGACGCTGGGCACGGTATGAAGCAGATGGAGAATGGGACGTCGAGCACAACTCGGCGGGACTCGATGTCTCTTGTGCCGCGTGGTTCAAGGAGCACGACATTGCTGCAATAGGCAGCGACCTGGCGTTGGATGTGATGCCTTCCGGGGTTGAAGCGGTCCGGCTTCCGGTGCACGCACTGATGATTGTGGGCATGGGCGTTCCCATCTTGGACAGTTGTGATTTCCGCGGCCTGAGCAAAGCCGCCGAAGAGCGCAGGCGGTGGACGTTTCTACTCACCGTGGCTCCGTTGGCGGTAGGGGGCGGTAGCGGGTCGCCCATCAATCCCATCGCGACCATCTAAGTCGGAGGGGTGTTTGTCCGTGCCTGCGCGGCGCGCAAAACCCTTTCAACGATCCGGCCGCCGGAGCAAACGCCGTGGATGTCCAGGCCCGCCAGGGCCAGAGGCAGCCCCCACAAGATCATGTCTTGGTAGAAGTCTGTACCGTGAACAATGCGGCCGGAGGCGTCCAGGGAATTGGGCATATCCCATTCGCAACGATTCTGAACCACGATGGCTGTGAATAGACGCCGGGTAATTTCCAGCGCGGTTGCGGCGTCATCGTTGTACGCCAGCGTTGCCGCGACGCACATGCATTCTCCTGCAAAAATGCCGTCCGATTGCGGACTCCCAGTCACATCAACACTGCCATCGAGGCGTGCAGAGTTTAGTATCCCTGCCTCAGTTAAGGGAATACAGAGGCGTTTAACGGTTTCCAGCGTTTGCTTGACGCGATCCGTAGGAAAGACGGCGGACAATCCGTGCAGACGGCCACACCACTCTCCTGCCAACTGATTTGCCAGCACGGTGTCGGAGCCACGTTTGCTGGCAGGGTCGTTGTAGAGAAGATAAGACTCGCCGGACCACAACTTTTCCTCGATCGAGCGGCTTCCTTTTTGGCGCAGGGCGCGGTACTCGCCGGCGGTGGCGGCATCTCCCATAGCCTCGGCCATTCTCTCCAACATCGCGACCGCGGAAAGCCAAAAGCCGTTCACGTGGGTTGCCGTTCCGTACCAGAACCACGCTCCATAGAATTGATTGGGGACAGGATCAGGCTCGAGATCCAATAAGCCGTCTCCGTCATGGTCAAGGCCCTTGCCGTATTCGATGGCTCTTTTGGCGCTTGGGTAAAACTCTTCAAGGACTTGCTTGCTCAGGTTGCGCTGCCACAGTCGGTCGATCAGGTGCACGTGGACGCAACTGTTCATGATGTGGAGAACGTGGTAGGAAGGGTCCGCGAGGTCCGATCCCTCGCCAATCCCGATGGGGACCTCGCCGTTGGGCAGTTGGAAATGTACGTAGGAACGCAGAAGCGCTGCGGCCAACTCGGGGAAGAAAAAAACGATGGGGAGCCCGCCATACCAGTCGCTGGGATTGCAGATGTGCGGGGTGGTGCGGGGACTCTCCGTCATTCCGAAAATTCCCGACGGCTTGTACCAAGCTTCTGCGGGAATGCTTTCAGCCGCCCAGAAACTGTCTTCCGGAATCGTGTGAAGGGTGTTGACCAGTTGATCGCGCAGCCAGAGGGGGTATTCTTTGGCCGCATAGATTTCCTGCTGCCAGCGAAGGATGCGTGGCAGGAAATATTCTTGCTTCCGTGCCGTAAATTCGACAACTTCCATGACGCTTCCAAAGCGCTTCTGATAGGCGTGCAGATAGTGGTGTGCGGGACTGCCCGCCCAGCGCGGAAAGTACCAGGCAAGAATCACCGGGATGGTTTGTTCCTCGCTGGCTTGCAGTTCATAATCCACCGCCAGGCTGGCGCCGGGGCCACTGCCGGCCGCCGGGAGTTCCACGGGAAAGGCCGCCCAGCCGGAAGGGCTCGTGTCAAGCGCGCCGCCGGTGCGAAGGCTTTCTACTCCCAGCGCTCGAAGAGCATAGCCAGCGCCCTGCGGAGTTGTCACGCTGACCCCTTGCGCTGGGCCGGAGAGTTTAGTATGGCGATACTGATCGGTTCCTGATTCGGCGGCGGTAGGGCCGGGGAACGTGAACACCAAGCTTCCGCGGACGATTCCCGAGCCCTGGTTTCGCAGGTGAAGTTCGAAAATTACGGCAGGAGTGTTGGAAGCTGCATAATCCCCGGGAAGGAACGGGCACCAAGCCCGCAGGCCGACGCTCACCGGGCCGTCCAGTTCATATTCAATGTCGGCGACGGGATAGTGGCCCCAATAATAGATCTGCTTAGGTGCCGCCAAGCCGGGCAGGGAACGGGTAGTTAGTCCCCAAGCTTGAGCGCCCGCGCTGAGAGCTAAGAAGGGCGCGGCCAGGACTCGGTGCGGCACGAAGGTATTGAAGATCGAACAGCGGCCGAATGTTCCGTCGGTGTCCAGGTCCATGCAGCCTGTCCCTACGCCGCCCAGCGGAATCCCGCAACTGGCCTGCCCGGCGCGATACACAATCCCCGCTACCGGAGCCTGAAAACCCTGTGCGGCAAATTCCGTCCACTGGAGTTCTGGGAGATCAATCGGAAAGAGTGTTCTGGGCATTGCTTCCCCCTTTAGCAGATGCGGTTTTCGACCCGCCCATTAATTTTGGGTGGGCAGTCTGCCGACGTGGCAGAGGCCTTTACGACGCAGGCCGGGAGCGCTTAGTAGGAGGTGCGCCCGCCGCTCGACGTCCCCTTCAGTTTGCCCATCGCCTGTTTATAGCCGTTCAAGAGGATGCCTGTGTCGCTGGAATACATCAGGAATCGCCCGCCGCGTTTTCGGGCCTCAAGCAGCAACTCAATGTTGCCGGTTTGCAGGCCGGCGGCTATGCCATTCTGTGCGGCGGCTTTGAAAACACGGTCGACCGCCTCCCAGAATATTGGCTTATCAAACTGTTCGATGATTCCCAGTGAGAGGGTAAGGTCGTAAGGCCCAATAAAGAGGACATCGACGCCAGGGACGGCAGCAATCCCTTCCACCGCATCGAGACCTTGCTTGCTCTCGATCATGAGCACCACCATCGACTCACGATTGCAGGACTCGACGTCCTGCGCGGCGGAGGAGGCGCGCAGGTCCGTGATGGTGGTGCGGAGTCCGTAGCCGCGGCGTCCGAGCGGCGGGAACTTGAGGGCTCGGATTGCCGCCTGCGCCTCCTCGACCGAATGGACGCGCGGCACGATGATGCCCATAGGACCCATATCCGCGGTGCGCGAAAGCAGATGGGCCTCATTTTGGGGAACGCGCACCAGCGGCGCGAGACCGGCAGAGCGTCCGGCGCGGCAGAGCTGCTGGATCTGCGCAAAACTCGCAGTGCAGTGTTCCGTGTCGACGAAGAAAAAATCGAGACCTGCGGCCGCCAGCACGACAGCCATCTCGGGGTCCAGACAGTCTTCCAGCGAGGTGCCATAAACGCACTCGCCGGCCTTCAACCTTTCCTTAACGGTGTTCTTCTGCATGATGCCTCCTAGCTGGGTAGCGTCTACGGAACGGGGCCGACAGATTCCCTCAGCATAAGCTTGACGGGAAGGATGACGCTTTGCGGAGAAAAAGATTTGTTAAGAACGTGAATCAAGATCTCAACCGCCTGCATGCCGATCGCGTGCATGGGAGTGGCCACGGTGGAAAGGGTGGTGGCTGCGTAGTCCGCCAACTCAAATCCATCAAATCCCATTACTGAAACGTCTTGCGGAACCTGTAGGCCGCGCTCTTTCAGAAATCGAAGAACCCCGAACGCCTCGGCGTCACTAAGGGTCATGATCGCCGTTGGTTTTCTCTTCACCCTGGACCATATCTCGCGGCAGGCTTCATATCCGCCTCGGGGGCCGATATCACACGGTACCAGTAAAGCGCGGTCGCCATCGAAATGGTGCTGGCGTGCGTAGCTGCGGAACGCGGCTAGCCGCTGATTGGCAGGTACCGTGCGCCGTTTGCCATAAAGATACGCGACCCGTCGATGGCCGAGCGAGGCAACCGCTTCAACTGCTAACCGCATTCCCATAAGGTTGTCGGCTGATACTTGGTGGAAAATTGCAGGACGCAATTGCCGGTTGAGGAGAACCAACGGGAAATTGCTGCTCCGGAGACCGTTCCAAAATTCATTCAGTTTGGGCTTTTCCGTTCGAAAGGCCGGCGCGGCAATCACTCCGGCCACCCGGAGCTGGATCATTTCCTGAATGCGCCGGGCTTCGACCGCAAGGTCATACGAGCCGTTGGCCAGGACCACGCTGTAGCCCGCGAGGTTAGCAGCCTCTTCGATTCCGCGAATGACTTCTGAATAATAAACGTTGGTGCTGTCCGGCACCATGACACCGATCAGACTCGAATGCCCGGTTGCCAGGGAACGCGCCACGCGATCCGGCTCGTACCCCATCCGCTTGGCGAGCGAGAAGATCTTGCCTTTGGTGGGGCCGGAGATTCTGGGGTGGTCCCGCAGCGCCAGCGAAACCGTCGTCCTGGAAACGCGCAAGCGGTCTGCAATGTCTTGCAGCGTGGTTTTCTCGGTCAACAAACTTCTCCGTGTCGACACAAAGCTTCGCGAGGCGGCTGGGATTCTAAGATAAGCGGTTAAACACGGCCAAACCCGCCGGTCCCGATGAAGAGAAAGAATATCCTAAATGCCCGGAGCCGGGCAACGGCTCAAAGGATAACAGCGAGCGGACTATTCCATACGCCGAAGCGTAGTGGACTTAATTATCCCGATGCCTTTTCCATTCGTTCAGCGGCCGAAAGAGCCTTGACAAGCCGGAAGAGTCTGATATAAGGGTTAACCGGTAAAACGCATGTCAGCGAGCAGGGGCACTGCCGAGTCAGGCCGAGAACTGAAATCTGAGTCCAGTCTGGGGTAACGTCAGCGCAACGGGAGGGAATCCATGGAAAGCGGGCTCAAGGGAAAGAAGTGCCTGATTACAGGTGGTAATACCGGAATTGGTTTAGGAATGGCCCGCGCCTTGGCGGCGGAAGGCGTCGAACTTGCAATTGCTGGACTGCAAGAGACTCCGGAAACCCTGCAGGAGCTTGAGCGCCTGGGAGGAAAGGCGGTCTTTCGAAAGACTGACGTGAGCGATGAGAAGCAGGTAATCGAAATGGTCCAGTGGGCCACGGAGACATTGGGGGCCCTGGATCTCTTTGTGAATAACGCAGGGAGGGCCTTTCACGAACCCGTGACGCGCCTGACGAGCGAAAAGTTTTATAAGACCCTCAATACCGATCTTTCATCCTGTCTCTGGGCAGGCCGCGAAGTTGCCAAGCACATGATTGCCCGGGGCGCGGGGAGCATTCTCATTACGGGATCGACCGTCCGCTTTTGTCCCTCCTACACAGAATCAGCCTATCGAATCTCCAAAATGGGACTGAAGATGTACATGGAAACGTTGGCGATTGAACTGGCTCCTTACGGGATCCGGGTCAATATGCTGACTCCCGGCCATCACCGCACTGCACTGACAGCGGGAATCTCTGAGAAGGTGGAAAAGATCATGATCGGGCAGATCCCGCTGCGCCGATTAGGGGTCCCCACTGATTGCGGGCCGGCGGCGGTGCTCTTGTTGTCGGACTTGCTGAGTAGTTACATCACGGGCACGGAGCTTGTGATTGATGGGGGCTTGTCGCTTCGGCCGCTGCCCGTTCGCACGGATGAGGAAATTCTGAAACTGAACCAGCCGTAAGCGCAGAGTTAAAGCTCTTGACCGGGAGGAAGGGCCAGTTGCGAAGCTGTTCGCCGGGAAGGACCCGCGCTAGAGATTGCACGATCTTGCCACCAGGTAGCCTGCAGCCCGACCGGCTGCGGGATGGGATGAGAGGAGATCCGCAATGAGTTCACTTGTTTCAGGTTTTGGGTTGATCTTATTTGCGGCGCTGGCCGGTGGCGCCTTTGCCGTCCCGCTCAAGATGCGGCGGCGGTACGACATGGAGAACACCAGGTTGCTGGGGTTCTTCTATGCCGTGATGGTTATCCCCTTTCCCACGGTCACCATGTTTCTTACCGTCTGGTGGCAGGCGGTGGTCGATTCCGGCGCAAGGACGCTGCTGATTGCGGTGGCTTTCGGCTTTCTGTGGGGATGGGGAGCTGTGACCTTCGCGATCGGCGTCAACGCTATCGGACTTTCCCT
>JBJKQF010000262.1:0-23179 GCA_046705545.1 Terriglobia bacterium | reverse complement strand
CAGGGCCGCCACCTGCGAGCGGTCTTTTAGAATGAACCTTACCTGATTGTATTGGGCCAGCCGAGCCTTCATTTCCCGCAGCGCGCCGTCAAAAAGAATCTTTCCGCGGTCGATGATGATGATCCGCCGGCAAAGCTCCTCGATGTCCGAAAGGTCGTGGGTGGTCAGCAGCACCGTGGTGCGTTCCAGGCGGTTGACCTCTTTCAGAAACTCCCGGATACGGTCCTTGGCCACCACGTCCAGGCCGATGGTCGGCTCATCCAGAAAGAGCAGTGGCGGATTGTGCAGAAGAGACGCCGCCAGGTCGCACCGCATGCGCTCGCCCAGGCTGAGCTTGCGCACCGGCGTATTGAGGTAGCCTTTAAGGTTCAGGATCTCGGAGAACACGCCCAAACGACGTCGATAGTCTGCGTCCGAAACTTCGTAGATTTCCTTCAGCAGCTTGAAGGATTCAATCACCGCAATGTCCCACCAGAGCTGCGTCCGCTGGCCGAACACCACGCCGATGTTTCGCGTGTAGTGCCGACGGTCGCGGTAAGGCACGCAGCCGTTGGCCACAATGCGACCGGAGCTGGGAACCAGGATGCCCGTCAGCATCTTGACGGTAGTGGATTTACCGGCCCCGTTGGCGCCGATATAGCCCACCATTTCGCCCGGTTCAATCGAGAAGCTGACGTGATCCACGGCACGAACGGTGATACTCTCGCGCACGAACAGGTTCTGCAGCGCACCCCAAACGCCTTCGCGCCGCTTAAAGGTACGGAACTCCTTCGCCAGATCCTGGACTTCAATAATCGGTTGCATAGGAAGATTAGGGTTCGTGGGCAGCAACTCCAAGCTATAATTCTAGCAACCGCGCCGTTTCTGGACAAGGTTGCCGGAAGCGGAACCGGGAGTGGAAGCGCCCCGAGCCCGCAGCACAGGCTCCACGCACAGCAAGGTTGGCTGCAAAATAGGCTGCGTCATCTGACAAAAAAGAATCCGCAAGGAGTTCACATCCCATGCAAAAAACCGCGCTGGTCGGTGTTGACGTTGGTGGAACCAAAACAGCTCTGGTCGTCTCCATGAACCCGCCGGAGGTTCTGGACCGCATCGAATTTCCCACGCGGCCGGCCAAAGGTCCGGAGCCGGCGTTGCGGCTGATCAAGCAATCAATCCACGAACTGGTTTCCAAGCACAAACTGAAGGTCAAAGCCATCGGCGTAAGCTGCGGCGGCCCGCTCGACCGCATTGAAGGAGTCATTCAATCCCCCCCCAATCTTCCCACTTGGGTGGATGTTCCCCTCAAGGCGATTCTGGAGACGGAATTCGGCGCCCCCTGCCGCGTTGAAAATGACGCCAACGCCGGAGCCGTGGCGGAACATCGTTTTGGCGCCGGAAGGGGCTGCCGGAACATGATCTTCCTCACCATGGGAACAGGACTGGGCGCCGGGATCATTACCGACGGCCGCCTGTACCACGGCGCAAACGACCTGGCGGGTGAAATCGGCCATGTGCGATTGAGCCGTTCCGGTCCAATCGGCCACAATAAAGCCGGCTCCGCCGAAGGCTGGGCAAGCGGCGGCGGCATGGCGCAGGTTGCTACCAAAACAGTGGAAGCCGCACGCAAAAGAAAGGAAGCCACGCTGCTCGCCGCCTATCTCAAGCAAGGCAAACCCATCACGGCGCGCGACGTCGGGCTCGCGGCAAGCAAAGGGGATGCCACGGCGATCCGCATTATTCGCTCCACCGGCCGGCGGCTGGGAGAAGTTCTGGCAATCCTGGTGGACATCCTGAATCCCGAAAGAATCGTAATCGGCGGCCTAGCCATGCGCCTGGGCGATACCCTGCTGGGCCCGGCACGAGATGTGATGCAGCGGGAAGCCCTAAGCCCCGCGGTCGCGGCCTGCCGGATTGTGCCCGCTGAGATCGACGAGCACATCGGCGACGTCGCGGCTCTCTCCGTAGCGATGGGCTTTTGAAGCCTGCCGGACCCTGGTCATGCGCCGGCTATGCCGCGGCTAGGCGGCATTAAAGCGCGGGACGAATTCTTCCGCAACAAAAGTTTCAATGGAAGTCAGCGTGGTGTTGCTCCTCGAGCGAGTTTCGAGGGGCCGCATATGTCCGTTGTTAAGGGCATCCGCCATTTCAAGAAGCACGTCCGCCATGCTCCCGGACATCCCCATCTGCGTCAGGGCTCCGCGTAGCTGCGCCGCCGGAAGCTGCATATAGCTGAGACCAGGCTTGCCGATCGCTTTGCCGATAATGGAGGCGACTTCGGTGTAGGTCACATCCCGCTGGCCGAGCAGTTCCCGGGGCTGCTTTCCGGTGAAGTCCAGCTTCAGCAGAAGATCCGCGGCAGCCGCGCCGATGTCGCGCGTGGCGATGAACGGCAGCGCCAGGTCCGGCCGCACGGGGCCCCCAAGCATACCGAAACTCCGAATCACGCCCACCTGAGGTAGGAGGTTTTCCATAAAGTAGCCCGCTCGGAGGTACACGGCATCCAGGCCGGTTATGCCGTTCAGCTTCTCTTCCAGCCGATGCAGCCCCAGGACGGGGCCGGTCTTTTCAGTCTTATCGGCGCCATAACTACTCAGCACCACAACTTTCGGAACGGCGGCCTTTTGGAGGGCTGAAGCCAGCGCGTCCGAGACGCGGTCCTGATAACCCGGTACGTCCGGGGCGGTAGTATTTGGAGGAACCATCGCATAAACTGCGGCCGCTCCTTCAAAAGCCTTGTCCAGCGCAACCGGGTCGGTCGCGTCCGCGGTGAAAGCCTCCGCGCCTTGGCTCGTCAAACGCTCCAGGCGGCTGGCGTTTCTGCCGATCGCGCGGACCTGTTTGCCACTCGCCAGGAGCTTCGCGGCGACCACGCCCCCCGTATTTCCACTTGCTCCTAAAACCACATACATTAGCAGCGCCTCCTCAATGGGATGCCTTCTTAGATGTCCCCCATCAGGAGATCGGTTCAAGAACTTGCATCAAAGCCAGCGCGATGAAAAACCAACTACTCGCCCATCACCTTGATCACAACTCTCTTGCGGCGCTGGCCATCAAATTCCGCGTAATAAACCTGCTGCGAGGGAGCAAGATCGAGCCGGCCCTTGGTAACAGGCACAATGACCTGGTGGCCGATCAGCAGGTTCTTCAAGTGGGCGTCTCCATTGGTCTCGCCGGTCCGGTGATGGCGGTAGTCTTCGCGGAAAGGAGCGAGGTTTTCGAGCCATTCCTCGATGTCGGCGATCAAGCCGTCCTCGGCGTCATTGATGTAAACCCCGGCCGTGATGTGCATGGCCGAAGCCAGCACCATGCCTTCGCGAATCTTGGCGGCCGCCAGGGCTTTGTCGAGCTCGCCGGTGATATTGATGAACTCCCGCTTTTTCTTAGTGTTGAACCACAGATATTCAGTCGTAGCTTTCATCTTGACTCAATCCTCCCGGTGAAGTAGCAGGCAGGCAAAACCCGCTGATATTGACCGGACCTGCCCAAAAAAGTAAGCTTAATGTACAATAAGGGTTTAACCTAATACGCATTTGCCTGACTGATCGCAAACGATTACACTAAAGAGCGCGAACATTGGGGCAGTTTGAGAAACATCAGGAGGCTTAAGAATATGAAATCCGGCAATTCCGGCCGAAGCGCCGTCAACGTTACAGAAGCAAACGGCGTCGAAACACATCTGGCCGACCAGCAGGAAAGGGCGCGCCAGGCCGATCCGGAGCTTTTGAAAGACCTTTTAGAGAAGATGCTGCTGATCCGACGGTTTGAAGAAAAGGCCGCGGAATTATACACTCTGGGCAAAATCGGAGGGTTCTGCCATCTTTATATCGGACAGGAAGCCGTAGCTGTCGGGTCGATCTCGACCTTGGAACCCCAAGACACCATTCTCTGCTCCTATCGCGACCACGGCCATGCCCTGGCGCGGGGCCTCGATCCGGGAGCCGTCATGGCTGAGCTCTGCGGCAAACAGACAGGCGTCTCCAAAGGCAAGGGCGGATCGATGCACCTGTTCGATAAGAACCTGGGCTTCCTGGGCGGGCATGGCATCGTCGGAGGCCAGATTCCGCTGGCCGCGGGCGTGGCTTTTGCCGCCAAGTACCTGAATAAGTCGAGCGCATCGCTCTGCTTTTTTGGGGAGGCAGCGGTCAATATCGGTTCCTTCCATGAATCGTTGAACCTGGCGCAGCTTTGGAAGCTGCCCGTGGTCTTTGTTTGTGAAAATAACGGTTTTGGCATGGGAACGCCGATCGAGAAGGCCTCGGCCATCCGCGACCTCTTCGAGAAGGCCACCTCCTACGACATGAACAAAGTCGCCGTGGACGGCATGGACGTGCTGGCCGTGCGCGACGTCATGGCGGAAGCCGTTGAGCGCGCCCGCAAGGAAGACCTTCCGACCTTGGTTGAGGTGCGAACTTACCGCTTTATGGGCCACTCGATGTCGGACCCAGCCCATGGCACCTACCGCACCCGCGAGGAACTGGCCGAACACCGGCGCCGGGACCCCATCAAGCGATTCACTTCCACCCTGGAATCCCTGGGCATCATCAATCAGGAATATATCGACGACCTGGACCGGAAGATCCACGAAGTGGTGGACCAAGCGGCGGCGTTTGCGGACGAAAGCGACTTTCCCCCGCCTGAAGAGCTGACGACTGACGTCTATCTTCCTTAATAGGGCGTGCCGTAGGGACTTCTCGCTCCAGAACGATCACGGGGAGCGAGTGGCATTCGCCCGGACGGCCCGCGCGGGATTTGGGCCATCGTGGCCCAGCAAGTTTCATATCGAATAGAGGAGAAGGGAGTTTTTATGGCAGTTATAGCTTTCCGGGAAGCGCTGAACCAGGCGATGCGCGAAGAGATGCAGCGCGATGAGACGGTCTTCCTGATGGGCGAAGAGGTCGGCGCATACAACGGCGCCTACAAAGTCACCAAAGGACTGTTGAACGAGTTTGGACCCAAGCGAGTGCTGGACACGCCTATTACGGAGCTGGGTTTTACGGGCCTGGGCGTGGGCGCGGCGATGTCGGGTCTGCGGCCCATCGTGGAAGTGATGACCTTCAACTTTTCTCTGTTGGCCATCGACCAGATCGTGAACAGCGCTGCCAAGATGCTCTATATGTCCGGCGGGCAATGCGGTTGTCCCATGGTGGTACGGGGGCCGGGCGGAGCGGGCCATCAGCTCGCGGCGCAGCATTCCCAGGCGCTGGAATCCTGGTTCTGCCATGTTCCGGGGCTCAAGGTGGTCATGCCGTCAACCCCGGCGGACGCCAAAGGCCTGCTGAAAACCTCCATCCGCGACAACAATCCGGTGGTCTTTATCGAGTCGGAAGTTCTTTACGGCTTGAAGGGTGAAGTCCCGGAGGAAGACTACACCATCCCCCTGGGCGTGGCGGAAATCAAGCGTGCCGGCGGCGATGTCAGCTTGATCGCGCACTCCAAGATGGTCCACGTAGCCTTACAGGCTGCTGAGGAGCTGGCCGGCGAAGGGATCGATGCTGAGGTAATTGATCCTCGAACCCTGAGGCCCCTCGACACGGAAACCATCCTCCAGTCCGTCCGGAAAACCAACCGGGCGGTGGTGATCGAGGAGGGCTGGAATTATTGCGGCTTCGGCGCCCAAGTCTCCGATACGATTCAGCACCAAGCTTTCGATTACCTCGATGCTCCGGTTCTGCGCGTAACAGGGGCGGATGTTCCCATGCCCTACGCCAAGCCGCTGGAGCATCTCTGCGCGCCGGATAAAGCGCGCGTCATTGAGGCCGTTCACCGGGTAACGTACAAGAGCTAGCCCGGACATTTTCCTTTCGAGAGGTTTAAGTATGGCATCCCGTGTACTCATGCCCAAGGGCAGCGACACCATGACCGAGGGCAAAGTTCTGAAGTGGCTCAAAAATGAAGGGGAAAAAGTCGCGAGCGGCGACGCTCTGGTCGAAATCGAAACAGATAAGGTGGACATGGAAGTCGAGTCCATGGGATCCGGCGTCCTGCGCAAGGTCCTGGTGCAACCCGGCCAGACGGTTCCGGTGGGCGAGCCCTTGGCCGTCATCGCGGGCGCCGATGAAGATATTTCCTCTTTGATTTCAGCAAACGGTGGAGCGCCGGCGGCCAAGCCCGCCGCGGAAGCTGCGCCTGCCGAAAAGAAGCTGGCGCCGGTGGCGGTTCCTTCGCCCCGTCCTCAAGCAGCTCCAGCAGTCCAGCACGCGACTCCCGGCCCGCTGCCCGCCGCAGGAGGGCGCATTCTGGCTTCACCCCTGGCGCGGCGTCTGGCCCGCGAGGCAGGAATCGATCTGGCATCCATTCAAGGGACCGGTCCGGGCGGCCGGATTATCCGCCGCGACGTTGAAGGAGCCGCCTCAGCTCCCGGCCCGGTGCGCGTACCGCGTGTGATGCCCTCTCCGCAGGGCCCCGAATTCCGCGACGAGCCTTTGAGTTCCATGCGCAAAATCATCGCCCAGCGCCTTGCTCAGAGCCTGGGGCCCGTTCCCCACTTCTATTTGACGATTGAAGCCGATATGAAGAAGGCGAAGGAGCTGCGGGAGTCCGCGAACAAAATCAACCCGGACCTGAGGCTGAGCTACAACGACATCATCGTCAAAGCCTGCGCAACGGCCTTAACCCAGCATCCCGAAGTCAACGCCAGTTACATCGGTGACTCCATTCGCTACCACAATCGCATCCACGTGGGCATCGCAGTCGCCATTGAAGGCGGCGGTCTGATTACGCCCGTCGTCCGCAACTGCGACCGCAAGACGCTTCAGGAAGTCTCCACGGAGTCCCGAGACCTGGTCGCCAGGGGACGGACCCGGAAGCTGAAGCCTGAGGAATATACGGGCGGAACCTTCAGCGTCTCAAACCTGGGCATGATGGGGATTGAGGAATTCTCGGCGGTTATCAACCCGCCGGAGGGAGCCATCCTGGCGGTGGGCGCGGTCACGGAAAAGCCCGTGGTGGAAAACGGGAAAGTGACGGTGGGTTATCGCTGCCGCATGACGCTCTCCTGCGACCACCGTGTGGTAGACGGAGCGACCGGCGCGGCCTTTCTGCAAACTTTCCGGGAAATCTTGGAAAACCCGGTGTCTCTCCTGTTCTGAGATTGATCTTCCAGGAAGGGCGCACGGCCGTGCACCCTTCGATACTCCCTTCAACAAAAGCCCCTACGAAACTTCCATCGCGCGATTGGACACGGCCGGTTTTGCAATCTTTCTGGTCTCCAGGGGAAACCCTTTTTCTTTCCAGCCGGCCAAGCCTCCGGCGAGCGGACGGACCCGGGTCAAGCCCCGGCGTTTGAGCATCAGCGCCACACGGGCGCTGGTCGCCTCGTTAGGTCAAGTGCAAAAAAGGATCAGTTCTCGGTCACGGGGAATTTCCGTGTAGCGTTTGTCGAAATCCTCCGAGGGAAGAAAGAAGGCGCCCGGGATGGTGTTGGGGTCGGACTCAAAATCGATCGTGTGGCGCAAATCCACGATGGCGACGTCTTCACGGGCGTCGATCTTGCGCTTCAGGTCTTCAGGGGTGATGCGGCTCATTCGCAGCTTTCTCAGAAACCTGCGGCGCTGGAAGTATTTCCAGGCAACGTAAATGATCAGGCCGGCTGCCAGCAGCACCACCAGCCAGGTCCCCAAGCCAAGGGCGATTTCCGCCATGGTTTCCAGTTGATGGCTGAAAACGTAGCCGAGACCCACAAATCCGCCGATGTAAGCAACCGCTCCCAACCCGTCATACAGGAGAAAGCGCGCAACGCTCATTCCGAACATACCGGCCAAGGGCGGCGCCACCGTACTCAGTCCAGGTACGTACTTGGCCACGACCAACGCGTTGGCTCCCTGCCGGGCAAAGAGATTTTCCGTGTTCCTAACGCAGGAATCCGGCTCCAGAGAAATGCGGCAGAGCAAATTCAAAACCTTTGACCCTCTTCGCCGCCCGATCTCATACCAGATGGTGTCCGCCAGAAGAGACGCGGCCACCGGGAATATCGTTACCCCCGCCAGTCCCAGCTTCCCTGCCGCGGCCAGCGCCCCAGCAGCCATCAGCAAGGGGACGGAAGAAATAGGAAAGCCAAACTGCTCGGAGAAAACCCATACCGTCAATACCACGTAGCCGTGGAAAAGGAGAAAGGCGATGGTCCTGTCCATCATGGATCTTTCCTCAATTTGGCTAAAAGAGAGTGCAGTGCAATTCTCTCGCAAATCCCCCCGGCAAGCATAGGCTAATTCGGATGAGGCCGACCCAGCCCCCGGTATATGCTTTATGGATGCGCCGACCCGTCCTTTGGGTCCGGGAATTTTCGCCGAGACGCCGCCGGGCGGCAGCAAATCCAGAGTTCCGCTCTTGGCGGAAATTCCGGACTCATGTATTCTGTTTTCCCATGCCCAAAAGGAAAAAGTTCAAAATCGCCCTGGTCCAGATGAAGTGCACGCCGGACCTGCGGCAAAATCTCCGCCGCGCCATTGCCGGAATTCAAGAAGCGGCTCGCAAGGGCGCGGTGATAGTCTGCCTGCCAGAACTTTTCCGCTCCCGGTACTTTTGCCAGCGTGAGGACTCTGCGGCCTTCGACCTGGCCGAGCCAGTTCCCGGCCCCACCACGCAGGCTCTTTCAAAAGCCGCGCAGAAGTCTAAAGTTGTTCTGATCGCCCCGGTCTTTGAGCGCCGCGCGCCCGGAGTGTACCACAACAGCGCGGCCGTCATCGATGCAAACGGCAAGCTCGCAGGCCTCTACCGCAAAATGCATATTCCTGACGACCCGGGCTATTACGAAAAGTATTACTTCACCCCCGGCGACCTGGGCTTCCACGCCATCGAAACCCGTGTAGGGACCGTGGCGCCGCTGATTTGCTGGGACCAATGGTATCCGGAGGCGGCTCGCCTGGTGGCGCTGGAGGGCGCTGGGATTATCTTTTACCCCACGGCAATCGGCTGGCACCCTCAAGAAAAGAAGACGCACGGCGCGGCCCAGCGCGATGCCTGGAAAACCGTGCAGCGCGGCCATGCCGTGGCCAACGGCGTCTACGTGGCGGCGGTCAATCGTGTTGGACATGAAGAATCCCCCGGCGGGGCCGGCATTGAGTTCTGGGGATCTTCTTTCATCGCCGACCCGCAAGGCGTGGTGATCGCGGAAGCCTCTACGAATCGCGAAGAGGTTCTGCTGGCCGAGGTTGATCTGGGACATCTGGAGGAAATCCGGCGCAACTGGCCGTTCCTGCGTGACCGCCGGATTGACGCCTACCAGGGCATAGAGCGTCGTTATCTTGATTCTGCCAAAGGGAGCGGAAAAGCGTAGTGGCAAAGTCACCCGCCGCCCTGGGCTTTCGGCTGCCCGCAGAGTGGGAATCCCACGAAGCCACCTGGATCGCCTGGCCTCACAACGTGACGGACTGGCCCGGCCGCTTTGCGCCCATCCCCTGGGTTTTTGCGGAGTTTGTCCGCAAGATCGCTCCCGGCGAAATCGTTCGCATCATCGTTGAATCCAAAACCCATGAAAGCCGTGCGCGGCGAGTCCTGGCCCGCACCGGAGCCGAGCTCTCCCGCGTGGAGTTTTTCCGCTTCCCCACCGACCGTGGCTGGACACGCGATTCGGGTCCCATCTTTTTGAAACGCTCGATTCCCTCCTCTGCTTCAAAGAGCAGCAAGCGGGCAACGCGGCCGTCCTCGGAAGTGGCCGTCATCCGCTTCCGCTTCAGTGCCTGGGCCAAGTATCCCGAATGGAAGAACGACGACGATGTCCCGGAGCGCGCGGCGCGGGCTCTCAAGCTGCCTCTGCTCCCGGCGCGCGCGGGAAAGTGCGACGTTGTCCTTGAAGGCGGGAGCATCGATACGAACGGCCGGGGGACACTCCTGAGCACGGAAGAGTGCCTGCTCGACGCTGAAGTTCAGCCTCGCAATCCCGGTCTGAGCCGTCCGGAATTGGAAGCCGCACTGCGCGACAACCTGGGAGTTCGCAACATCCTCTGGCTGGGACGCGGCATCGCTGGAGATGATACGCACGGCCACGTGGACGACCTCTGCCGTTTCGTCAACCCCAAGACCGTGGTGCTCTGCCGCGAAGAGAATCCCCGGGACGCAAATTACCGCCTGCTCGAAGAGAATCGCGAGCGTCTGGAAGGCATGCGCTTGGAAGATGGCTCGCGGATTCAGGTCGTGCCGCTGCCCATGCCTTCTCCGGTCATCTTTGACGGCCAGCGGCTCCCGGCCAGCTACGCCAACTTCTATATCTCGAACGCGGCGGTGTTGGTTCCCACGTTCAACGATCCCAAGGACCGCATCGCGCTGGGCGTTTTGGGAGAATTGTTCACGGACCGGCCCGTGGTGGGAATTCACGCCGTCGATTTAGTGTGGGGCCTCGGCACCATCCACTGCCTCACCCAGCAGCAACCCGCGCTGGCCGTGTAAGGCCAATCAAAGCCCTGCCGCCTGTCATCCTGAGCGGAACGAAGGATCTGCTTTTCCCCAAGAGGTACAAGACCGGCCTACGCGCGGCCGGCAGCCGGGAGAGAACTTTTTCGAATTTCCCGTGCCGATTCCTAGGCGGAAGCGGTCGAGCTTTCCACTCTTTCCCCGCCGGAAGAACTTGGGGCATACTGGCAAGTGTACATGAGGCGTACCGCGTAATCTCCCGGGGCTGTCAAAAGCATTTACACAGATTTTACTATTGCCGGATAACCCGAGGGCGTCTGTTCGTGTCACATAGAAGAATTCATCGCTCCATGAGCGAACAGTTCCGAAGCCGGCTGCAATCGGACTCAGAACAGCAGTCCTTGTTTTTTCTGCAATGCGCCGGTGTCGATGGGATATAACCTTGGGGGAGCTTTCAACGGCAGTGAAGAGCCTCACAGCCGTTTCAAAGGCCGCCCGGCCCAGGGACCGTTCACGGTGACGAGACATGCGTCTTTCGAAAAGTTCCAGAGCATGGAGACGGCAAAGACAACAGGAGGATTCCAGATGAAAGTTCGCAGGTTGTTGCAGGGGTTCGTAGTGATAGTGGTTCTCGGCGCTGGCGTCGCGGCGCTGCAAGCCCAGGATTTCAATCTCTTCGTCATGGGCGGCGGCTCATCGCTCTTCGACAAGAAATATTACACGGTCTACGGAGCTCCTTACGGCTCCACCTATAAGACCGGCATGAACTTTACTGTGGGAGGAGAAATCCCCGCGCCCTTTGTCAAAGTCTTAGGCCTGGAGGCAGCTTACGGTGAGGTGCGCAACAACTTGGCAGTCACGGACTTCTACAACTCCGGCACGCTCAACCGTGAAACGGGATACGCCATTCGCGACCAGCGGGTGAGCTTGGACGTCATTGCCCATTCGCCGCAGTCCTTAAAAGGCGTGCGGCCATATCTTGCCGCCGGAATTGAATACGACCGTTTCTCTCCGACGGGGACCGCCGCAGCGCTGGCTCAGTCGCCGGGTTTTAACGGTGTGCCCAACACGGTCCTCTCTACGGACAATCATTTCGGACTCAATTTCGGCGGGGGCATGGACATCAAGCTGATCGGCGCACTCTCACTCCGTCTCGACCTGAGAGACCACATTACAGGCTCACCCACTTTCGGACTTCCCCAGAAAGTGTCCTCCGTCTATACGGCCTACTACCCCATCACCGGCAACGCGTATGACGTAAACTATTCCGTCGGGCTTGTCTACCACTTCGGCAAATAGGCGCGCAACATCCTCGCGGGCTCTCTGTTTCAGAACACTCGCGCGCATGCCGCGCCACGCCGTGAAGGACGCGCCGCTCGCCGGCGCCTCCTTTATTGTGGGGGCTTGCCGACGGTGGTAGTGGGCTTGTGCGGTGTGTAAGGCCGCACGATCGGGACCGAAGCCGGGTAGAGACAATAGTCTTTTGGATCCATGACCGACGGCAGATTTTTAGGAATCGAGATGATCAATGGTGGATTCGCGGGCTGGTTGAAATTGAAGCAGTCCGACATATCCAACGCTCGGTCGTCGCGTGCCGTCAAGTGGCCCAAGTTCCAGCGGACCTCAATGAACTTCAGCGTGGAAGTAAAGTCGTAAACGTGGTGTGCGATAAAGCCGCGCTTGGCGTAGGGCGAAATCACAATGGCCGGGACGCGCGGACCGTAGCCATAGGCATCGACCAGCGGCGGCGGTACGTGGTCGTAAAAGCCTCCGTAATCGTCCCAGGTCAGGAAAACAACGCTGTCTTTCCAATACGGGCTCTGCATCAGCGCGTTCACGAGCTTGGTCACGTACCACATGCCCTGCGCGACGGGCCCGCACTGCTCCGGGGGATGCTCGCTGTCGCTGAACTTGGGAACAATCCAGGAAACCTGTGGCAGCGTGCCGCGCTTCAGGTCCCGGAAATATTCCTTCAGGGCGACCAGATGCGACATCTTCTCCGGGTTGTCGCGAACGGCCTTGAACCCTGGCAGCGGATTCCACAAGTTGAAATCCTTCGGGTTGGGATACCAGATGTCGGGCTTGGTGTGGCTCACGTCTCCGCTTGGAGTCGGCTCCGACTCCACGTAGTACTTCCAGGAAACCTTCGCCTCGGTGAACAATTCGACCATCGAGGCAAAGCTGAATCCGTCCGGATCGTCCGTGGCCTTCTCCAGTTGCTTCAGCGAAAAAGTATTGTTGATCACGCCGCCCGATTGCGCGGCCACCGTGTAGTCATGATTGGGAGAGCTGGGGCCGTTCAGGGAAGAAAAGTACATGTCGCATAGCGTGTAATGCCGCGCGTACGCCCAGTAGTTGGGAATGTCGCGCGCATCGTAATAGCCCATCGTGTAGGGGCTTCCCTCCGCCCACACATAGCCGTCCATCTTGCCGCTGTCGTAGGCAGCGTGCGCCACCTGCCAGGAGTGATCCAAGTCGCAAAAAGGCGCACCCTTGGGCATATGGAAAGGAGCTACGCATTTGTGGCTGCCGGGCAGCGTGGGAACGCAAGTTGAAGGCGGATAGCCGTTCGCGCCCGGGAAAGTCCCAAAGTAATTGTCGAAGCTGTGGTTCTCTTGAATAATCCAGATCACGTGACGGATCTTGCCGTTGAACGCCCCAGGGCCCTGCGCCGCGCTGGCTGGGTTCGCGGAGGCGTGAGCTGCGCCGCGGGCCGCTGGTTGCGCCGCGGACACAATCCCCGTCGGCGCCAGGAAGACCGAGAACAATAGAGCAATGGCGTAACGCATCATGGCTTTTCTCCTAAGACTGCCGGGATCGCAAGAGCGACACGATTATATGCGAATTCTTCCCGGCTGGCGCAAGTGTGTCCCGCCTAATTTCCATCGCCGAACTTCTTGGCGCGGCGTCTGCCGGTTAATATAATCGCATGGGGCGCGGGCCGCCGGGGCCCAATCCAGCCTGTGGAGGAATCCAATGGGATGCAATCCTGAAACGCTGAAGCATGTTCCGCTGTTTGCCCTGCTTGATGATGACGAGAGTGCGGTGCTGGCGGAGCAAGTGAACCTGCGGCAGTTCGCGGCGCGGCAGCGCATTTACAAAATGGGCGAGCCTGCAGACCGCGCCTACGTTGTGGTCTCGGGCAAGGTGCGGGTTTCCACCGTGGATGAGGACAACCAGGAAGTGGTAGTAGATGAGACGGCGCATGGGGAGTTCTTCGGCTTCGCCTCCATGCTGGAGCAGACCAGCCACCAGACCACTGCTATGGCGGTGGAGGAGGCCACCTGCCTGGAAGTCACCCGCGACGCCATCGCCACACTGTTGCAGCGCAAGCCTCTGGCGGGCATGGATATGCTTACGGTGCTGGGCCGCCAGTTCCACGCCGCGCAGCAGTTGGTGCGCTTGAGGGCCTCGCGCAATCCCAACGATTTGATCGAAGAGCGCACCACACCGGGTGAGCATATTGCGGACGCGGTGGCGCGCTTTGGCGGCTCCTGGAGCTTCATCATCCTCTGCGCCGTCGTGTTGGTGGTCTATACCAGCATCAACGTGACTCTGGGCCGCTCCGCGTGGGACCCGTATCCCTTCATCCTGCTCAACCTCTTTCTCTCCATGCTGGCAGCCATCCAGGCGCCGATCATCATGATGAGCCAGAACCGCCAGGACGCCAAAGACCGTCTGCGCTCCGAGTTGGACTTTGCCGTCAACCGGCGCTCTGAGACGGAAATCAAAGGCTTGGCCCTCAAGCTCAATTTGTTGGGAGATAAGATTGATGATTTGGAGGAGGCGCTGCGAGCAAAATCCGCCCCCGCCGGCTCGAAGAGCGCCTAGTTGCGCCTGGACCGAGCGGCCGGATTCGCACAGGCTGATCCTGTCAATCTAGAAGCTGATTTTGAAATTGAGTTGGGAGCTTTAATGCCGGAAACGTTTGAGAACTGCTACCGCCGTATCGCACAGATCAGCATCTGGGCGGCCGCAACAAGAGCAGAGGCCAAGTGTGCAGGAAAAGGTTGGCGGTGGTTAAGCACGTCGATCTGGTGAAGGATTCCAGGGTCGGTGACCTCACCGGTTACGACGAGGACCTGTCCGATGTGGCTGGCGCGAAGGTTTCTAACCCCAGATACTCCTCCAAAGGGCACGTTCTTGGCTGCTCGCAGGTCAAGAACCATCCTTTGGCAGCCATTCCTCGCGTACGCCTCCAGGCTCGCCGAGGTACCGGGACTCACATCGCCCGCGTATCTCACCCCAGACAACACCAGGGACAGTGCCTCCTTGATAACAGAGGCCTTCTCGGTCGTGAGAGTTCGCCTCTCGACTTCGCCTGACATCAACCCCTCCGCACCCCCCACGGCCAATTACAGGGGGCCGTGAGTCCACCCCTATAGTAACTTCACCGCTAATGATTCAGCAATCTCCTGAAGGTGCTAGGCACTTTGGTCCTAGCCCCCGCAACCTTAATGCATCTTACTGATTTATAATGGCTTGAATGATTTTCGAGGCGGCGAAAGAGGTCTTCCCTAGCCAGATGATCGCCCCCAATGAAGGGATGAGAATCGGGCAGTCCGCCGTAGGTAAGGGTCACCCAAGGTGCAACACGGCTGGGCGCATTACGCAGTTGTCAGCGACCGTGCTTAGAAGAATGATTGAACAAACGCATTCAGGCTAGAAAACAAGTGTGTTGGGAAGAAATGCTGGTGCGCGAGCTTTTCTATCTCAAAGATCAGAGAACCAGTAACTTGCCCGGTTACGACTAATACTCCCCCAACCAGACTGGCTCTGAGGTTTCTGCTTGCCGCGGCCGTTTCCTCAAGGGATTCGTCTAGCAGTCGCAAGTTTAGGATCAACATCTCACAGCCTTGCTTTGCCAGCCCTTCAAGCCGCCTGCAAATTCCCGAGGACTCGCTGCCTTCGAACTTAGCACGCGCTGAAAACAGCCCAAGGATGTTCCGGATCAATAAGGGCTCATCAATCGTAAAAACTTGCCTCTCAGCAACCTGCATGGTCCCTCCCCACGCTTGCCATGTCACTTGCTAAACAGGTTCCCTCCCAGTGCCGCCAAACCAGCCCGGAGGGCGATAAACCCTAGCGCGGTTAACACAATTCCCGCCAACCGCCGTTGCAAAACCTTGGCCTGCGACTCCGAATCATCCACAGGCCACACAAAACCAAAAACCTTGCGGTACATTCCCAAGGGCAAAAGCGCGACGATGCCCACAAAGGCTAAAACGGCTCCAAATAGCAAAAGCACAAGAAGATAACTGTACTGTTCCACCGGCATCCGACCTCCAGATTGAATTTTGCGTGGATGGATGCTCCTCCAGCAAAGCAACATCCGGCAAAGGTCGAGCAACTGCACGGCTAGAGCAGAGAACAGACCAGTTCTACACCTGAGTGACTAAAATCACAATGGAACTATCGTTGCCCCTCATTGCCTAGACGCACGAACCATCAATATTAGGAACGATGGTATGGGACCCTCGAATGCGCTAACCTAGCCCCCGCGAAAGGAATTTATGGCCGGATATACCGCCAACTGAGGAAGGAGTGATCGGCAGGCTGGCAGAGGGGCTTCAATTCTTCGATCAGTTCAGCTTCGCGCCGGCGCAAGGATCTTTCATATTTCTTTGCAGCCTGCTGGGATCGTTGAGTGTGGCACGGTTGTTGGTGGCATAGCCGTACAGGTTCCAGGTCTAGGGACGTTTTCGTGGAGCGACGGGCGAGCCGTGCGTCGAGTGCCCGCAAAGCTTGAGATAAGGTGGGTTTCTTCTCTCCGGCCAGAACATTCCAGATTCGTAATCAAATTCCTGAAATCGACGAACTTTCGGGTTCCAGCTAATCTCTGTACTGGCACCTTCAACCTCCTCGTCCGAGTTCAGGTAGAAGAGCCAGAGTGTGAAGTCCGGGCGATTGTTAAAAATATTAGTAGGGTCGTCAGTGGTAATGTGGTTGGAGGGGTCAAGAGCGTAGCCGTACGATGGGTAGTTGTCGAGGTAAGCGACACCTATGTAACCTGCGTTGTTTCTCGGCGGCGATTGGCCAGCCCTCAGTTCCACAGTCCACGTGTCCGGTCCCGTTCGGCGTAAAATAATAAAGCTCGACACGTAATAGCGGCCCGGATACTTCTTATGCCCCGAAAGCGGCACAATCGCCATAACTTCGGTGGACCCGGTCTCCGTCACGTGGCCACATTTCACGACCTCGGCTGACGCGCCAAGCCATCGTCTTGCCGCTTGCAAGCAGGCGCTCTCGTTGGATCGCCCCCGGGGGCCGGCAAAGCCAAACCCGGGGAACGCCAGCGTCAGTGCCCATAGAACAACCCACCGCTGGGCAGAGACAAAATAGTTGGCCTCCCTAGCGGGTAGCGCGGACCTCAGGCTTTGAGGTCCGTAGTTCTTCTGGCGAGGGGAATCCACAGGGTTGTATTCTAGCGTCATGTCGCGGCTCCGGCGGCCTTTCTTTCCGGCCGGTAATTCTTTGTAGCGGTTCGTTTGTTCAGACGACGGGGCCGGTTGTAGGAGCCGGCTTCCGTCTTATGAGCCTTGCCTTTAACCCGGGGCGTCTGCGGCGCACCGTGCCTTTTGTGCGGCGAAATTAGTAGTGAGTTACGGCTTGGCTTGGAGCGCCTTCAAGTGCATTTGTGCCAGCGCGTAGCAAGAATCGGGAAGTGCGAGGGCCAGCTTCGGTTTCTTCACTCGCGAGTAGTCGGCGATGGCTGTTGAGCGCTCCCCGCAGTATTCAGCGATCAGACCGAGTGCCAGCCAGCAGGCCGAATCAGGTTGGTCCAAATCCGCCGCATCCATCCCCTGCAGCAGCAAGGCTCGCGCCTGCTTGATTTTTCCCGTTACGGCCAGCAGGCAGGCGAGAGTGTGTAGAGAACTAAAAGAGCCGTTGCCCTGTTGGGCCGATTTCAAGGCGTGCGCAATGTCCTCAGCCTTGATGTTGCCGGTAAAAAGCGACTCCCAAGCGATATCGTTCAAATCGTCCGGAGTGGCAATGCCTTCGGCGATCATTCTTTGGCCGATTGCATGGGCGAGCGCGTGGTCGCTGCGCGCCTCCGCATCCCACACCTGCGCACGAAACGCGTCGTGATCGTCGGGAAGACGTCTCAGGCGGGCTTGGGCAAGTTGGTCCGCTTCTTTGCTTTTCCCTTCCGTGCGCAGGCAGAACGATTCCGCGAGAAACACCGCTTCTGATTCGGGCCACCGTTGACCCAAGGCTTCAGCAACGGCAAGTTCCTTCCCGTAGTCATTCAGCTTTGCATAGCATTCCCACAAAGCAAGTCGCAGGTTCGTCCTTAAGCTATCGCGGCGGGCCGTTTTCAATGCGGGCAGCAAGATGGCGATCGCCTGCCGTGAGGTCACCTTGGATTGGGCCAGGATGGCGGCCGCGGCCAGCCGCATCGCCACAGGATCGGGGTTCTGCCCCTTGGTCCAGAAGCGCGGAAACGCCAAGCCCGCGAGCGGATCATCGCCTCCCACGAGATGCTCGTCATCACGGAGCCAGTCGAGAAGCTGGCGCGCGCCCGCAAGGTCATGGGAGGCGAGATGGTCCAAAACCTCCAGGCCGATGGCCACAGGATACTGTGATGTCGCCAGCACCTTGTACTGTCCTTGCTCTTTAACGATGTAGACCGAAGTCTTGTAATCCTCGAAGGGCCAGAGAATCACTTTGTACCCAACTCGATCGTTCCCTTGAACGCGCGGCTGCGCCCGCGTGATCGAGAGGTCGAGCCCCACGTCGGGAAAATTATCCTTCCGCGCGTCCTCGCTCAGCTGCTGCTTTCGCTCTTTGACGAGCTGTTTGCGAACCTCCTCCGTAGCAATCGTTTTTCTTCCGTTTCGGCTGCAAATCGAATTCAACTCGGCAAGCGTAAGGTTAGCGTCCAATTCGAGCAGCGAAAACCGCTCGGCAACACCTTCTGGATTGTCGGGGAACTTGATTTGTTTGCGAGGTTTCGTCGCGCGGTACAACTCCGCATAGGCGGCTGTACTGGAAGCGCTTTCGCTGGATTCGGCGGCGGATTCCAGGTCCCCCGCAAGTGGGTATTCACCAAGATCCGCCAGCATGACACTCGCGGTTTCGGCAGTGCTTCTGAAATCCTTTTCCCCCGACGTGAGCTGCCGGATTCGGTCGAGGGCCGCCTGGGAACCGCGCAGGACCGCCGTGGATGCTCCAATCAACCCAGTAGGTTGGGGATTAAGCGAATTGGTGTCTTTGAGCGCCGCGGCGAATTGCCGGTTGTAAAACTCCGCGAAAGCGGGATTGGCATCGATTCCAAGGTTCGCCAGGTCACTCTGAGAGAGTTTGTGATACTCAGCCAACGCCCCATTCAGATTGGCGCCCGGTCCGTACCGCAAACCCCAGGAGTTGTACTCCAGCAGGATGGCGAGATTGGCTACACTCTCTTTGTCCTTTGGGTCAAGCTTGATTGCGGCGCGAAACGCGGCCTCCGCTCCGGCATAATCGCTTCCCTGCCGAAACTCACGCCCCACGATGTCATGTTCGAGAATTTTGGCCAGCGTGCTTTCGGCGAGGGCGGAAGTCGGGTCGAGTTTGACGGCTTCTCGAGCTTCTGCGCGGGCCGATTCCCCCAGGCCCGTCTCCAGCAGAATATCGGCAAGACGGAGGCGGAGAACGGCATCTTTCGGATGGGCCGCGATAAGTTGGCGATACGACTGGATCGCCTGCCGCATTTTGCCTTGGTCGGCCAGCGCCTTCCCCACAGGCTCAAAATTGATGTCGATAGGCTTCTCGCCGAGAAGCTCCGCAACTTTATTGCGCAGTTCCGTTGCCTCAGCCACCGTAAACCGGCGCTTGACGGTGTCGAACCGAATCTTCGCTTGCACGGTTCCGTCCGCGTCCGGCTTGAACTCCTCCGTAAAGCGGGCCGGACCGAGCGAGAGGCTGAGGTTTTGAGGGAGAGTTTCAGGTTCGAATCCGAGCGGCGGGAATATCTTGTAGTCCCATTCCACCACGAATCCCTGCAAAAGCTGATAGTCTGCGGTCCTCGGCTTATGGGAACTTTGATCGTCCGCGTTCTCGGCTTCGTCGCTGGCCCGCTCCCGAAACTTTGAGGGAAGTGCGTGGAAGAGCCGGTCTAGCCTGATGGCCACCACGGCATTTTGGAGCGCCGTCAATCCGCGCTTTGCCTTTTTGACTTCAAGGGTGATCTCGAACGGCGTGGAGAGATTCGACGGGTCGGAATGCGTTAGGGCGTCCAGGTTCTTCGCCAAATACTGCGACTCTACATAACCCGTGAAGTGCGTGCGAATGTCCTTGTCCCCCCGGGTTGCAAAGTAGCGGCGATATTCCGGCTCGATGACGCCCTCCGGATGATCCGTTTCAACCACCCGCGCGGGACCATACTCCGACAAATGGAACTGCCGCGATTCCACAAAGAGATTCTGTTCCGCCGGCGATTCCGGAATGCGCGTCAGGTGTTGCGTACCATCGCGGATAAGCAGCGCCCATCGTCCTTGGTCCCAGATCGGAAGCTGGCCGACTCGCGAGTACCGGTCCGTGGGGTCAATCCACAGGTCCTTGTGGCCCGGCACATAGACAATGGCATGATCGAAAACATCCATTGCGGGAAGATTAGGCAAGACATCAAGGCGATCCCCAGCATCCAGCAGCGCGACATACGCCGGGATTCCCGCCGTCCGCAGCATCGCGACGAGCAAAGTCGCCTTGTCTTTGCAATCGCCGTAGCGCCGGCTCAAGGTTTGAGTCGGAAGGTGAGGAATGATTGCGGCGCTTCCGAACTCGATGCCCGTGTAACGAATTTCTTTGTCAAGGTATTCAGTTATCGCCGTGAGTTTTTGCCCGCGCGAACTTGCAGCTTGCGTGATCTCGCTCACGACCGTCCGCAGGTCCGAGGCTTGGACGCGCCGGTTTAGGATTGACCTGTATCCGTCCGCCACCACCTGCCAGGATGCGGCCGTCGAAAACGCAACCGCTGGGTGAGCGGGAACATCGCTCGGAAGGTACTGTTCGGCCGGGTCGAGCGGCGCGATGGGCCCTTCTTCGAACACCAATTTGACTTTGCCGTGCTTCTCGATGCGCCGGGGCTGCAAGTGCGGCAGGAGTTGTAACTTGAAGTGCAGGGGGAGAGTGGAGGGAGCTTCAAGCGTTAAGCTTTGATGCTCAACCGTGACGGAGGTCTTGCCGAAGTAAGCGCTGGCGCTGATGCCGCTGCCCTCGAAAGCGGCGCGCATTCTTAACACCATTTGGCTTTCAACCACTGACCCAGGAGCGACAGCGGGCAAGGGCGCCCTCAAAACGTGCACTTGGGAGTACACGTTCGATTGTTCATCCTGCACGGAAGCGTCTTTCACCGTTTCGGGGTCCAGCTTGTGGACCACGTAATCAGCCGTAATCACCCTGGCTTTAAGCGTTGGCCGCTCTCCCCGCCAAGGCTGCCAATAGACCTTCATGCCGTCCCAACCCTGGACTCCCTCTTGGGTCAGGACTTTGTACACCATGTAATCGGTGTAGGTGCAGCGGCCTTCTTTATCAAAAACGTAGCTTTCTTCCTGGTCGAGCACCAGAACGCCGGCGCCGGTGGGAGGTGTGGGTTGGGAAGCCGCAGCGTAAAGCTGCTTGGCGCTCGCCGCAAAGTGGGCGACATTCCATGGGGTTCCCGCAAACGCGGCAGATGTCCAAAGGATTCCCGCCAAGAGCATGAAAGCGGATGTTGTGGGGATAAACCGAGCGCGGCCGGACGTCAAATTTCCTCCTTGCTTTAAAAGCGCTAGAATGTACCGCTTCCCTTTTCCGTTTGCAACGATTAATTGATCACATCTCTTTGCGACGGTGCGGCTCTTAAGGCGGCATTCGGCTTCAGTCATCGTATCGTTCAGTTGGTCGCACAAGACACCAGGAGTGGGTTGCGGCTGGATTATCGCCAGCCGAAGAGGGAGTGATCGGCAGGCTGGCGGAGGGGCTTCAATTCTTCGATCAGCTCGACCTCGCGGCGGCACCTGGAAACCCTGGCCGTGTCATTCCGAGCGCCGCGAGGAATCTGCTTTGGGATCCTTTGTTACCACAAAAGCAGATTCTTCGGCCAAAAAACGGCCTCAGAATGGCGCAGGCGGGAATATGCCTTTCTATCACGGCAAAATTGAGGCGCTGGCGTCATTCCAAGCGCAGCGAGGAATCTGCTTTCCCCTTAGGGCAGGCGGCGGCGAAAGTGGGTTGCGGCTGGGTTATCGCCAGCCGAAGAAGGAGTGAGCAGCGGGTTGGCAGAGGGGTTTCAATTCTTCGATCAGCTCAGCTTCGCGGCGGGCGGGGTGTTTGGTCAGTTCAAACCGAAAGGTATGCGGGTCATGGTCTCAGATGGCGAGGTCGGTTGCGGGGTTCGTCCGGTTCCAGTGGCCCAGCAGGCGCTCACGCACATTGCCCTTGCCGACGATGATCGTTTGGCCTTCCTTGTCCCGAATCCAGTAAACCCCCTGCGCGTTCGGAGTCGTGAACTCGATCCAGGATTTGCTCCAGGCATAGGCGTGAGTTTTGGTTTCTTCCATGGCAGGCCTCCGGCGAGCGCCCTGCGATCCTCACTCATGAACCTGGAAAAGCCCACACTCAGCAAATCACTGAGGTGGTCACCAGCTGTTATGATGGGGCCCGGAATCTCAGCTCCACGGGACATGTGTCATTCTCACAAAACACGCGACCAACAGAACAGGCAACAGGGTATTCCGAGCCTGGATTCGCGCGCCGTGCTCTACACCCGCGGCCCACCAACCGTACGCCTCGAAAAGGTGAGGGAGGTCGCTTACTACTTGCGTGCCGCGCCCCCCGCGCCCACGCTCACTCGTCGCGCTTCCAGAGTTTCTCAATCTTTGGCCAGAAAAAGAAGCAGGCGAACGCGGGCACCACGGCGATGGCCGACCATATATTGTCCTTAACCACGCCAAGCGCCACGCCCACGACACCACCTCCGAGCACATATCCCGAGACGATTACGGGAATCGGAAGCGGCACGGCCGCGATTGCCCACCACCCCAAGAAAAATCCCATCATTCCCGTGAGGATTGGTCCTGGATCACCGCTTAAGGGGGTGCGCGTCATCTCAACAAAACAAGCCGCCGCTGGCAGTAGCAGCACCAAATTACGTGGTCGGAGTCTCATAAATTACTTTCCAGACTTTTGGACGGAGGTCACCGCTAATACCCGTACGCATCGAGCAGCTTGGGGGTGTCCTCTATCACGATTGTCGAGTTGTAGGCCATGCCCGCGGCCCTGATAACTGGCGGAAACACGCCGTAAGCGGCACCGACAGCCATGCCTGCTGCGACCACATACCTAAAGGGGTGCGCCTCAAAGTCTCGGCCCATGGTCGTGAAAATCCCGGAGCGGAGGCCTCGGCCGCAAAATGCTGCAAACCTTCGTAAGCTGCTCCACCTACCATTCCCATTACCCCACTTGCCGATAAGGCAGTCTTTGTTTGCGTCGAGGGGTTGAGCATAGTGCCATCCTTAATCGTCCATGATACGGTTTCTTTGCTGCCGCTCAGGAACTTGCCGCCTTCGCCCTCCTTAGTGGAGAACGTAGCCTTCTCCACCGTCTCAGTATCCGAATACGTCCCATCCGAATTTTCATGGATAGTCGAACTGGCTCTTATGAACATAATTGTCCCCTTTCCAGCAACCGCGGTCCAGTGGCCCCCCGCCTTCGCCCTCTGGTCGGCAGAGTTGCCCCCCGCGGACCCCCCATCCTGCTTACTGCTGGTGCTCGGATTGAAATACTCGAAAGCATCGTTTCCGCCCGACAATCCCAGCGTGTCGTTGAGGCTCTCCAGGTTGTTGGTCACGTAGGCATACAGGTTCCAGGTCTGCGGGTTGTCCAGCTT
>JBJKQF010000261.1:0-8691 GCA_046705545.1 Terriglobia bacterium | reverse complement strand
CCCGGATGCCATCGGCGACAATTTCCCGGTCCCGTTCCCGGCATCTGGTAAAAAAATCCTCGAACAAGGTTTGAAAGCGGCGCGAGCGGGCTCCGACACTCACGTAGTCAAACAACACCAAGTAGAGCTTCCGATTAACCTCGGTACTGTGAAACAAGAGTTCCAACTCCGCAGCCAGACGGGCGCGAGGCGACTCCCCACTGGACGCCACTTGGTCCAAGCTGTTGGTGAGCTCTGAGAGCAGCCATTCCAAAACGGCAAAAAGCAGGTCATCTTTGGTAGGAAAGTAGTGAAGTGCTCCGCCCTTGCTGAAATGTGCCCGCGCGACGACGGCGTCAATACTCGTGGCATGCAGCCCTTTCTCCAGGATTTCAGCGTAACCAGCTTTGATCAGAGCCTCGCGGCGCCGGGCCGTCAGGGCCGGGTCAACTCGGCGTGGACTCATAGTTATGCCTTTCTCCAATCGGCCAGACGGCTTATCGTAAGTTATCCGGGCACGAGCGGTCAAATGCCGGAGGGGTTCCTGGGAAATCTCCGCGGACAGGAAGTGACAGCTCAGCCGCGCAACTGAATATCCCAAACACCCCCACTAGCTCCGTTGATGGCATCAGAAAAGTGATGGTACGATGGCGCTGTGATCTCATGAGCCTTCAAATGCCTTCTAACCGGGAAAATCTCCTGGGCTGGGACATGTCTGACCTACGCCACCTGGCGGCAAATTGCGACGAGCCGCAGTTCCGCGGCGCGCAACTGTTCCGGAATCTTTACGCTCGCCGGCAGCGGGATTTCGCAGAGTGTACGGACCTTCCGGCGCGCTTCCGAGACCTCCTGAATTCCCGGTACCGAGTGGATTACCCTGCGGTCAAAGACCGGATCGCTTCGCGCGACGGGTCGAAACGTTATCTACTCTCCCTGGAAGACGGTGAAAGTGTTGAAACCGTCTACATGCCGGATAAAGGGCGCGTCACGTTCTGTGTTTCCAGCCAGGTGGGCTGTGCCGTCAACTGCCGTTTCTGTTTCACGGCCATACTGGGCGTCAAACGCAACCTGGAGGCGGGTGAAATTGTGGGACAAATTCTCGCCGTCTCCGCCGCACAACAGTCCCCTGCCCCGGCGCGCATCAACGTCGTCTTTATGGGAATGGGTGAGCCCTTGCTGAACCTCGCCTCCGTGATGAAAGCCGTCCGCATCCTGGCGGACCCGGATGGAATTGGGATCCCATTACGCCGCATCACGGTTTCCACCGCGGGAGTTATTCCCAAAATTCACGAGTTCGCCCGGGAAGAAATTCGTCCCAAGCTTGCTATTTCCCTAAATGCTTCAACCGATGAACAGCGGACCGCCATAATGCCCCTGAATCCCAAGTATCCCTTAAGCGAGCTGCTCGCGGCCTGCCGCGAATTTCCGCTGCGGCCGCGTGAGAAGTTGACCTTTGAGTACGTGCTTCTTGCGGGTGTGAACGATTCAGACGCCGACGCCCGGCGGGTCGCGGCGATGCTACAAGGAATACGGGCAAAGGTAAATCTAATTCCTTACAATTCCGGCACGGGACTCTCCTACCAGCCGTCGCCCCTTGGCCACGTGCTGAAGTTTCAGAAAATACTTCAGGAACGCCAGATCCCGGCCTTCATCCGCATTTCCCGCGGCCAGGACATCATGGCCGCCTGCGGCCAGTTGCGACTGGGGAGCATGGAGAGCGGTGCTGCGCCGCGGGAGACGGCGCAAAACGCTCCGGCATTCTAGACAGCCTTCGGCGGCCGAATTCCGATCACGGCCACCATCCGACCGGCCCGGCTTCCCTCTTTGCGATAGGAATAGAGCAGGTCGTTCTTGCAGGAGGTGCAGTAGTCTGCGATGTGAATTCGGGACCTCTCGATGCCGGCAAGTTCCAATTGCGAAAGTGCAACCACAGCCAGATCAAGATAGATTCCTGAATGCTCAGTTGCTTGGTGTCCAGGGGGAGCCTGCGAAAAGAAAAGCGGGAGGCGGCGATTGCTCGCTTCTCGATCCGCTCCCTCCGTGAGGCCTGTGCGGAAGAACTTCTCAGGTTGGGCGAACCTTCCGCGAAATGCCTCCACAACTTCCTCTCCCACCTCGTAGCAGCAGGATCGGATGGACGGGCCGATCGCGGCCGTCAGGTCCGCCGGCTTGGATTGAAAGACCCGCCGCATTTCTCCCACAGCTTTTTCAATGATGCTACTCAATGCGCCGCGCCACCCTGCGTGGACAGCGGCAACAACCTGCCGTTTTGCGTCAATCAGGAGCACTGGCAGGCAATCGGCTGTCCGCACGCTCAAAAGAATTCCCGGAGAGTCAGTGATCAGCGCGTCGCCCGAGGGATTCAGAAGCCTGGGATTCGGATCCGGCAAACGGTTACCCGAAAGGTGGTAATCGAAAGCGCATGAGCGCACGCCGGGGCGGACCGAATAAATCAGGGCCGAGTGCGTCTGGCGAAGAGACGCCAGACGAAAATCTTCGGCCCCAAGCGCCGCAAGAAAACCGCGTTGGGCGCCGCCGTTTGCAGGGTAGGCTCCGTTCCGGCCCGGCTTCAGGCCCGATCGCTTATCGCCTCGTCGAGTGGAAAAGGCATGAATCAACCATGGAATGCCCGCGAACGCATTGCATTCGAGCCATGAAAATTCCGAGGTGGAAACAAGATGAAAGGTCTTCCTGCTCAAGAACCGAATATAGCACGGCCCGCGCGGCGATGGGCCAACCGTTACTCGTTCGGCCCGGAGCCCTGCCGAGCCCCACGGCGGACGCAACTGATTGACAGCTGAAAATGGCGTCTGGTAGGCTTGGATTGTTTTAATCGCAGGCCGGGATCGCCTAGCCCGCGAAGCTGAAGAGCGGATCGATCCAGGATGCCTGAAACGATGGGAGGCTCAACATGAGGCGGTATTTCAAGGCATACTGGGGGGCTGCGCTGGTCATTGCATTCTCGCTGGCGCTGGGAGGAACCCAGAAGCTCTTCAGCCAGAATGCCACCCCCGCCGCAACCTCCTCCACTTCCGAAGCAACTCCCGCGCATTCCCAAGCTGAAAAGACTCCCCAAGTATCTCTCGAATCCGGCGTTGGGCCTGACTATGAAATTGGTCCAGAGGATGTGCTGGAAATCGATGTCTTCCAAGTGAAAGATCTAAATGAAACGGTGCGTGTTTCTAATGACGGCACTATTTCGGTACCGCTGCTGGGCCGCGTCGTCGCCTCCGGGCTGACTCCCAACCAGTTGCGCAAGGAGCTCGAACAGGAATACGGGCTGAACTACCTTCAAAATCCGCAGGTGAGCGTGTTCGTCAAGGAGTTTCACGCCCAACCCATCTCGGTAATCGGGGCGGTAGCAAAACCCGGTCTCTACCAGATCACGGGACCCCGTAGCCTAATCGAGGCACTCTCTATGGCGGGTGGGCTGTCAAGCGGCAAGGGCGTTGAAGCGGGCAAAATACTTTACGTCACCCGCCAAACAGGATTCCACAACCTTCGGCTGGTTCCCGGCATGCAGCAGGTGGCGCCTAACAAGATCACCATCAATATCAAGGATTTGCTTTATACACAGGACACCGGCTTGAATATCCCCATCCGGCCGCACGACACAATCGCCGTCTCCAAGGCGAGCGTAATTTACGTGGCGGGCGGTGGAGTGCGGAAGCCCGGCGGCTTTGTTTTGGAAGATCGCGATGAAGTGAGCGTAATCCAGGCAATGGCAATGGCCGAGGGCTTCGCTCCCGACGCGGCCAAGCACAGCGCCCGCATTATTCACACCAAAGCCGACGGCACACGCGTCGACACTCCGGTCGATATCGAAAAGATCCTGAAGCAGAAGGCCCCCGACCCCTATCTGGCCGCCAACGACATTTTGTACATTCCCGTCAGCGGCGGCAAAGCCGCGCTGCGAAAGAGCACACAAGCAATCGTGCAAACGGTTAGCGGCTTTATCATCTTCCATCCCTAAGAAATTGTATGACTTGCAAGCTTTTCTGTTCCCTGCCCTCTGAAAAGCAAGCCGCTGAGTCCCAAGCTTGGGTTGCGTTGCAATCAAGTCAGCCCAAGGCACCCTGAAAACGCACAATTTTGCAGATAAAGTGTTTCTGAAATCGGTCACTCAGGACGCCAAGGTGTTTCAAAAAGGAGACACTTCCGCGACACTTCGCAAGCTAAGGGACGCTATTCTTGTCCTAGTTACAACAACTTATCAGAACCTGCTGATTTTGTTCTCGACGGTCCTATACATGCAAGATAGTATAAACCCCGGGGTAGGGGGGGACGCCAGAAACCACGAGTCAGGGCAGAAAATAGAGAGAGGATATCTGTGTAATGGCGCAGGATAAAGCGCCGCAATTCCCTCCCAGCATTGAGTCCCCGAACAAGACGCTTGGGGACGCGCTGGCCGCGTTGGATACCTTAGCGGCGCTATCCACCAAGCCCGCACCTCCGCCGCCTCCACCGCCGCGAAAGGTCAAGCGACTCCCCGTCGAAAGCAAAGAGATCCGGGAGCCCAAGCGAAGTTCTGCTTTTTTCACCTCTCTGCTACTCCATTTTGCAGTCGTTTTCTTCATTGTGCGGGTTCCTCTCTCCTTTTTTCTGCACCACCATCAATCCACCAGCTTCCGTCTTCCCCAGATTGTCTACGAGTTCCATGAGATTGATTTCCCTCAGGACCTCCCTGCCTTAAAACCTCCCGGCCCCGGCGGAAAACCCGGCAAAGGAACCCAGCCCGATCAGGCCCCCGCACGCGGCAGCTTGGCATTCCATCCCAAGGTGACAGTTGTTTCCAACCCTCCCAACCCGGATAACAACTTTCAGACAATTATTCAGCCCAGTGTGCCGCACGATGTCAAAATCAAGGTCAATCTGAAGTTGCCCAATATCATTATGGGTGGAGTCTTGCCATCTGCGACTCCACCGCCCCCGACCCCGCCGCCGCCGATGAAGCTTCAGCTCCCCAACACGCTACATTCACTGACGGTCCCACAAGTTGCCGTGGCCTCAGCGACGCCGCCCGACCTGATCATCCCCGCGTCTTCAAACCCCAATATGCCGCCGATTCCCATGCCCGAGCCCCCGCCACCTCCACTGGTGCCAAAGTTGTCTCAGTCAAACCCAATCTCTCCTGTACTCCCCAACAACGTTGGGCTGGCCGCCGAGTCCAACGGCTCATCAAGCCGCTTGCTTGTGCTCAGCTTGAACCCTGCTCCACCGTCCAGCAGCATATCGATTCCGGCGGGTAACCGTTACGGAGCCTTTACGATCTCTCCCGGTGGATATCAGCCCGGCTCACCTTCCGGCGTGAACGGCGGGAGTCTTAACGGGGGAGAGGGTGGCCCCGGTAGTGGAGGAGATAACAGCACCGGCGTAGGATCAGGTAACCGCGGAGGGGGCGGCAATGGAGCCGGAAAGAGTAACTTGGCCGTTTCCACCACCGGAAAGGCAACGAGTGGGGGCTCGGGCATGGGCACTCTAGAAGTCATAGCAGCTGCGGCCAAACTCGTTTATCCGATTCTACGGCCTCCGCCGAAGAACCGCTTTGCCATGGTTGTTACTGCAGGGCCCGTGGGAGGAGGAGGACTCCATGTGTATGGGGTCTTAACAGGCGGCAAAGTCTATACCATTTTCCTGCCCATGCCCAATCGGAACTGGATATTGCAGTATTGTGTCCTAGATGGGGCCACAGATAAGAATTCGAACGTAAATCCCCAGGTGAAAGTAGCGCTGAACTTCGGGTTGCTCCCTCCAGACGTCGATAAGCGCTTCGACTTCCACCGTCCCGCACTTTCTCCGGAAGAAAAGCAGGGCATGATTGTGCTTCATGGAATTATCAGTAAAGACGGAACAATCGAGAAATTGAATGTCTATCAGGGCGTTCAAAAAGTCGCCGATCAAGCTGCCTTAGATGCCTTTGACCGTTGGAAGTTTAGCCCCGCGTTAGAAAATGGCAAGCCGATTTCCGTCGAGATCCTGGTTGGCATTCCCCTAAGCTAAATACTCCCTATTCCCACCCAAGATCAGGCTGCACTCCCGTACTTTGGGGGATTTCCCTGCCCTTTACCCCCTACTGAGGTACATCAAGTGTAAGGATGAACTGCTTTGACTTGTGCCGACGGGACGTCCACGCTTTCCCTAGGGAGCTCCGGTTCACTTTGAAAACTCTTTGAAGAGACTCCAGAAATACATAACCATTTCATAATGAATTAGATACACATGTAACTTGACTTATTTTCGGATCGCAGTAAACTGGAGTGCAAACAGGGCAACCGAGCGGGTGGCACGCACATTTGGCCCAGATTAAAGGACCAGAATGAATCGCCCCCTTGTCATTTATTTACCCAAAAGTAACAGTACCAGTACTATACCTTGGTACCATTGCGCTTCCCCAAAGTATCCTGTAGAAGTAGGTGGACGGCAACGATAAGATTTAAGTCCAGACCAAAGTGTTGAGATCGCGCCTTTGCCCGCTAAAGCAAAGGAAGCTCTTAAGAAAAGTCTCTAGAGAGTGGAGCGACGTTGATGTTTGAAGAAGTAGTTCGGGTTGTTTTCTGCAGTTCAGACAGCGCTTTTGCCCAAGTCCTTGCACGAACTCTGGGACCAGGCTTTGAAGTACGTGCCGCGGAGCAACTCAATGCCATAACGAATGGGGACTCCGGACACTGGTGGGACGTTATCCTACTGGACCTCCGGGAAATGGGCGAGGATTCAGGAACAGAACTCGGTCTGCGTGCCATGGATGAAGCCCGGCAAGCCGACGATTCGTCCCCAATTATCATCATTCTGGGTGATGTCAGTGACAATCTAGCCCGGCTGCTGATCGAGAATGGCGCCTACGATACTGTGGCGACCCCGCCCAACATGGCGGAGTTACGACGCCTGCTTCAGCGCGCCTACCGTTTGCGGCAAACCGAAAAGGAACTGGTTGAACTCCGCGCGCAAGACCGTGCCGCAGGACGCCTAGGCGAGATGCTGGGGACCACCGAAGTCATGCATCAAGTCTTCGCGACCTCGCGCAAGGTAGCTTCCTGCGACGTGAGCGTTTTAATTACAGGTGAAACGGGAACCGGCAAGGAGTTGCTGGCCCGTGCCGTTCACCGCCTGAGCCCGCGCGCCTCCGGGCCCTTTGTAGCTTTCTCCTGCGCGAACTTACCGGAGACTCTGGTAGACGACGAACTCTTTGGACATGAGAAAGGCGCCTTCACGGGAGCGATTGCAACCCGGCGCGGGCGATTTGAATCCGCACACGGCGGAACCTTGCTGCTCGACGAAATTGGAGACTTGCCCCTTGCTTTGCAATCCAAGCTCCTGCGAGTGCTCCAGGAGAGATCCTTCGAGCGATTGGGGAGCATCAAACCAGTTACGGCGGATGTCCGCGTAGTCTGCGCTACACACCGAAATTTGGAAAGCATGGTTGCCGCGGGCACTTTTCGAAAGGACCTTTTTTACCGCCTGAACGTGGTCCAGATTCAAATCCCGCCTTTGCGCGAGCGCCGCGATGAAATCCCAGTTTTAGCCCAGCACTTTTTGCAGCGGTTTGCCAACCAATTTGGAAAGCAGACCCGGCACTTTTCTCCGTTGGCTCTCCACGCGTTGGAGGAATACAACTGGCCGGGCAACGTCCGCGAGTTGGAGAACGCCATCCAGCGCGCCGTAGTTATGGCGGAAGGACACACGATTGAAACTTGGCACCTGCCGAAGAACCTGCACAGTGGCTTTGAACAGCCCTCCGAGGTGCACTCCTATGAAGAGGAAGTGCGAGAATTCAAGCGCCGGCTGATTTTGAGAACCCTTCGTGAATGCGGCGGACGCAAGGTTGACGCGGCGCGGGCGCTCGGGGTGGCCCGCGGTTACTTGCACCGTTTGATCAACCAATTGCAAATCCAGACGGACAGCGATGAATTTGCGATTACCGAGACCGATGAAGCAACGCCGCAAGAACGAATCATGTAGGAGACATTGCAATCTGTGCGTGGAATGTCTCTCGATTTTGAGTCCGCAATGATCGAGCGGAAGGAGTCAGCAGAAGTTCCTTTTCGCCAGCGGTTTTGCCTGCCTTTTTTGCTTCAAACCCAGAATTCGGACGGCGGCTGGGGCTATCGCGCCGGCTCGCAAAGCAGCGCAGAGCCGACGGCTTGGGCCATGCTCGCCCTGCGCGAGGAACCCTCGGAACATCTCCGACCGCTCGCACGTGCGGGCCAGTGGTTGCGCCAGGTTCAGACGCCGGATGGCGCATGGACCACGGCCGCGGGCCAGAGTCCCGGCTGCTGGGTCACGGCGCTAGCGTGCCTCGCATTGTTGGAATCTGCAAAAGGTCCTGACGGTTCCATCCTGAAAGGCCTCCAATGGCTCTCGAACACTTGGCCGGCTGAAGGCAGCCTTTGGAGAAGGCTTATGAAGCTCTGGCACCGCGACGCCTCAGTGGTCGTACGCCAAGATCATTCGCTCCGGGGATGGAACTGGACTCCGGGCACGGCGAGCTGGGTTGAACCTACTGCCTATGCACTCATCCTGCTGCGGAATGTCCCGGAGCGCTTCTACCCTAAGGGTGCGATCCGGCGAAAGCAGCTTGCGGAGAAGATGCTTTACGACCGCGCGTGCCCGGGAGGGGGTTGGAATGCCGGCAACCCCATGGTCTACGGTGTTGCGGGCGAGCCTCGAATCGGTCCCACGTCTTGGGCTCTCCTGGCCCTGGCCGACAACCTGGAC